>NZ_FAOO01000005.1:4511-148047 GCF_900070205.1 Candidatus Thermokryptus mobilis
GCGCTAAAATTTATTTTCCTGAATTAATTTAAAAAGGGGAATTTATTTATCAAAACAGCGAACTTTCTTTACTAGTGTAAGATTATAGGAGCGTGGTTTACAAATTTTCTTTCTTTCACCTTCCTCTCCCCCTGCGGGAGAGGGTCAGGGTGAGGGGTGTCTTTAACTACCACCCCCACCTTTATCCTCCCCCATCAAGGGAGAGGAAACAAAAGATGTTAAGGTGAGGGATGATGTTAACTTTTTTCCTCTATCTCCCTCTGCGGGAGAGGGTCAGGGTGAGGGGTGTTGTTAATCTTTTGATCACCCGAAAGTTTTTGCCATCATTTTTAAAATTAACAACAACCGCCAACCTCTTTTATACCCTCATAAAAACTCGCATCTTCAAGCGCCTCTTTTATCATCTCCTTCGTCGGAGCACCATAAAATTTATCACCTATCCTGTAAACCCTGCACATAAGCCCATAATCACCGTTGTCAATATAGCTTGGATCAACATCAACACCGTTGACTCTAATAGTTGGCGAGCCAGGGAAACGATACCTCAAAGCGTCCTCTTCACTTTTTATCTCTATCTCCTCAATCTCATAATGTTTTATCCTCGCCTCGGATATAGCTTCCATCAAGTTTTTCCTGGCTGTCTCGTGATTTGGACAATCGGAAAAATAAAGAAATTGAATTTTCATGACTTTTCTTTTTTCTTTAATCTCCAAAAATTTTTTAAATTTTTCAAAAAAATCCCATCAAAAACAAATGAAATCCCTTGGCTCAGTTCTGTTTTCTATCCTGATAATTTTCGGTTGCGCAACTCAAATCCCACCCTCTGGAGGACCACCTGACACAACACCACCTCAAATAATAAAAACATTCCCAGCAAATGGAAGCCTCAACTTCAAAGAAAACTTCGTTGAAGTGGAATTTAGCGAGTATGTTGATAAACGCTCCGTTCAAGATGCGATATTTATCTCGCCATATATTGAAGGTGAGATCAAATACAAATGGTCCGGAAGAAAGCTTAAAATCATTTTCCCTCAAAAACTGAAAGAAAACACAACTTATGTCATAACATTTGGAGCAGAGATAAGAGATATAAACGCTGGGAATAAAATGAAAGAATCATTCACCATCGCATTTTCAACCGGTCAAAAAATTGACACTGGCTCAATTGATGGGAAAATTTTCACGGAAAAAGAAAACTTCATGGTCTTTGCTTATTTAATTGATGGAATGAACCCCGATACACTTTCACCGATTCATACAAAACCAGATTATGTGACGCAAGCAGGAAAGGATGGAAGCTTTAAATTTCAATTTATAAAGTTTGGCAAATACAGATTGTTCGCCATAAACGATAAGACAAAGAATTTCCTCTATGATCCAACCATTGACGATTATGGGGTTTATTGGAACGATATCGTCATTGATTCGCTTAATCCATCGGTTTCAAATATAATTTTTAAAACGACGCTTGAAGACACAAGTAAACCATTCGTTTCCTCTATAACCCCAATTGACAACTCACACATAATTGTCAGATTTTCAGAAAAAGTAACTTTAAAAGATAAATCCATAAAAATTGAAAGTTCAAAAGGGGAGACGCCTTTTATCATTCAACAATTTCAAGACAGCACAAGGTTTATGCTCATAACAGAAAAGCTTGAACAAGGTGAGAAATACATTTTAAAAATTTCAAAATTAACAGACATATCGGGAAACGAAATCAATCCCGTCGCCCTTGAAATTTCCGGGAATTTTTCCCCTGACACAACAGCTCCTTCTCTTATCCTTTCAATGCCATCTGAAAACGAAGAAGATGTAAGTTTAACACCGACGATAAAACTTTACTTTGACGATATTTTAAAAGGCGATTTCATTGTAAATCTCCTTGACTCAACCGGTAAGGAGATAAAATCAAAAATCATGCAAAGTCAGAACATAATCACAGTCCAACCTGAAAGTGAACTTAAACCAGGTGAAATTTACACAATCAAAGTTTTCAATTTAAGCGACATCAACTCAAACAAACTCAAAGATACGCTGAAGTTAACCTTCAAAACAATTGATCCTTCAAATTTCGGGGCGATTGAAGGTAGGATAGCTTGCGAAGACACAACAAGTGATGTCATAATTTCTGCCTTTGACCCGGAGAAAAAGAAGGTCTTTCACACAACTTCAAAATGTAATTCAAAATTTGCATTTGAGCAGATACCACAGGGCAAATATATAATCTCCGCTTTCATTGACTCAAACAGGAATGGTAAGTACGATTATGGCAAGGTTTTTCCATTTGTTCCGTCCGAGAGATTCACATTTTATCCCGATACTGTTAAGGTCAGGGCGAGGTGGACAACGGAAAATGTTGATATAAAATTTTAATCAAATGTAATCACGCATTTAAGCGAATCGCCTGCTTTCGCAGTTATATCAAAAGCTTTTTTTGTATCTTCAATTTTAAATCTATGTGTGACGAATTTTTCCGCTTTTATAATCCCATTGCTTATCAATTTTAACGCTTCAATTGTGTCATCTGGACCAGCCGAGTAGCTTGGTATGATTGATATTTCGTTGAAGTAAATTTCGTATGGTTTGATTTCCAATCTTGCGTCTTCAGGTGTCGGCGTAAAAAGGATAAGTTTTCCACCTTTTGCGACAAGTTCCAAACCAGAGTTTATCGCTTCAATTGTCCCTGGACCGACGATGACGATGTCAGCCATGTATTTATTTGTCAATTCACTTACTTTCTCCTTCACATTTTCTTTTGAGAAATCAATTACAAAATCGGCGCCGTTTTCAATTGCTTTATCAAGTCGGTATTTAACTTTATCAACTCCGATGACGATTTCAGCACCATAAAATTTCGCAAGTTTAACATTTACCTGTCCCATAAAACCGAGTCCCAAGACGACCACATAATCCCCTTGCTTTATCCCCGCCTTTTTAAACGCCTTTACAGAACACGCCACTGGTTCAATCAAAGCCCCGTCCTCAAAAGAGACATCATCTGGAAGTTTAAACATATCATTTTGTAAATTCACATTTGGGACTTTAACGAATTCAGCTATTCCACCTGGTATTATCTTTGAATTTTTCCAGGTTTCGCACATTGTGAAATTCCCGCGTTCACAATATCTACACTTCATGCAAGGTGCGTGATGATGTATGAAGACCCTATCACCGACTTTAAATTTACCCACATTTTCACCAACTTTAACGACGACGCCCGAAAGCTCGTGTCCGATGACAAGTGGAACTTTCTTCTTAACATACCATTTCATCGTGTCGCTTGAACAAACCCCGCAAGCTTTAACTTTAACGAGAACCTCATCTGAATTTATATCCGGGATTTCCATTTCCTCTATCTTTATATCGCCGAAGTCATATAATTTTGCAACTTTCACAGGTATGAAATTTTTAGTTTAAAAAAAATCCCACCCATTGTAGGGAAATTTTCCAACCCTGACAAGATATTTACAACCCCGGGTTAGTCCTCAAAGTTCTTTGAAAATCTTTTTTCTTCAAATTCACCGCCGAAAACATACGGTACCGCGTAGCCGTACCAATCAAGTTTTGACTTTTTAATCAACGAGAGGACATGTCTTTTTGTTTTCTTGCGGAAGTCAAGTATCCCTTCAGCTTTCTCAAAAGCTGTGGGTAGAGGTTCACCCGGGAAAAGGAACTTCAACATTGCGACGAGCATTTTTTCATCTTGACCTAACATAAGCGCTCACATCTTTTAATTTTCTCTGATGTAATTTACTAACAAGCCGAGAATTAGTCAAGTTTAATAATTTGTTTTTTTGAGCCGTTTTTTTTATCATTACTTTGACAAAAAATTTTAACAAGAAAATATGACAAGGAAAAACAAGGTTCAGATCTTCACCCCTGAACTTGTATTTGAGGGAAACAACAAAAAGTTTTACACCTCGGAGGAAGAAAATTGTCTAATAATGAAGTTTAAAGACACGATCACCCTAAGAGATGGAACGGTTTTCAAGATGAAGGGACACGGTGAACTTAGGAATAAAATTTCAACAATTTTATTTGAGTATCTTCACAACTTCAACATACTTACGCACTATATAAAGCCAGTTGATGAAAGTTCAATGCTCGTTCGCAAACTCAATATGATTCCAATCAAAGTTGTCGTGAGAAATATAGCAGCTGGAAATTTTTGCGATAGGTTCGGGATTGAGAAAGGCAGAGTCCTTGATCAGCCAGTCATTGAACTTTATTACAAGAACAACACATCGCATTATCCGTTTGTTAATGAATATCATGTATATGCTTTGCACATCTCCACTCCGGAGGAAATTGCAATGATTACGAGGATGGCTTCAAAGATAAACGCCATATTGAGGTCATTTTTTGAGCGGAGGGATTTGAAATTTGTTGATGCGAGGTTTGAATTTGGAGTGCTTGGGGATGATATAGTGCTTGGGGATGAGATATCTCCGAGGACATGCAGAATTTGGGATAAGGAGACGAATGAACCGCTTGATTTTGAAAGGGTTCGCTTCAACATGGGCAATGTAAAGGAAAGCTATAGTGAAATTTTAAGGCGCATATCAATTTAAATGGGGAAAGTCAGATTGATAGCAAAGTATGGAGTTTCCACTGTTGCATGGATAATTGCAATTTCCATCGTCTTAATCTTTATCTCCTTTGCGATAAAATTAACACCGATTAGAATTCTACTCCTCATCTTGGCAATTTCCTTAACTTCGTTTACACTTTTCTTTTTCAGGGACCCGGAACGAAAAATTCCAAATGGAGATGGCATAATAGTTTCGCCAGCGGATGGGAAAGTTTTTTTGATAAGGGAGTTTTTTGAAAACGAATTCATCTTTGACGAGGCAGTTCAGGTAAGTATATTTATGTCGCCTTTAAATGTCCATGTGAATAGAATCCCAATAGGTGGTGAAGTAAAATTTTTGAAATATGTCCCCGGCAAGTATATTGTTGCATTTGATGAAAAATCTTCCGAAAATAATGAGAGAAGGATCATAGGAATTGAAACAGAAGACGGCTTTAAAATTTTGGTCAAGCAAATTGCTGGCTTTATCGCAAGAAGAATTGTCTGCGATGTAAGAAAAGGAGATAAGGTGAATACGGGTCAAAGATTCGGGATGATAAAGTTCGGTTCAAGGGTTGATGTGATAATGCCGAAGGGTAAAGTTGAATTACTTGTTAATTTGGGTCAAAGTGTAAAAGCAGGCGAAACAATAATTGCAAAAGTTAAGAGGTGAGGTTATAATGAAGAGAAACAAGTTTATCTTCGTCCCGAGTTTGTTCACGGTCTTGAACATGTTTTCGGGGTTTCTTGCAATTCTGTATGCGATGAGCGATTTATATATTCAGTCAGCTTGGTTTATAATTCTGGCTGCGATATTTGATTCGCTTGATGGGGCTATGGCTCGGCTGACAAAGAGCGCGACTGAGTTTGGAGTTGAACTTGATTCGCTGGCGGATGTGATTTCGTTTGGGGTTGCGCCATCAGTTCTTGTCTATAAATTTTACTTTCACGAGTTCGGAGAAATAGGTGTATTTTTGAGCTCGCTTTTGATGATATTCGGGGCTATGCGACTTGCGAGGTTCAATGTTGAACTTGTCGGCTTTGATAAGGAATTTTTCAAGGGACTACCTATACCATCTTCAGCGTCAACTGTGGCGTCCTATATAATTTTGTTCTATAACGAAGAAACGGGAATGCCGAACTTTGAAAAATATGCCCTTATCCCAATGGTCGTAGCTCTATCCTTACTTATGGTAAGCTCAATTAAATACGACACGATACCTAAATTTTCGCTTAAAACATTAAAAACATCGCCTGTAAAGTTTCTCTATTTTTACCTTGGCATAGTCCTCGCCATAATAACTCGCGGGAAGATAATTTTCCCTTGGTTTGTTCTCTTTATAATTTTCGGCGCACTGAGATCGCTGTTTAACACATTTAAACCAGTCCTTGGGCTTGCTGGAACGAAATCAACTGAAGAAGAAGATGAATTCAATGATTTTGACATCTAATTGGAATTAAAATCTATGAAAGCGAAAGTCATAATCAAGCTAAAGGACTCAATCCTTGACCCACAGGGTTTGACGATACATCATGCACTTGAGACGCTCGGTTACAAAAACATTGAAAGTTTAAGGTCGGGGAAATTTTTTGAGATTGAGTTAAATGTTGAGGATAAAGAGAAAGCAAGTGAAATCGTTGATGAGATTTGTAAAAAGTTACTTGCAAACCCGGTGACAGAAGAGTATCAGTTTACGATTGAGTAGCCATAAATTCAAATCACTTCAATCTTTCCGCCTGAAATTTTGCGATAGATATAAAGCAAAATCATCACGAATGAACTTAACACGAAAGCGAGCGCCGAGCCAAAGGGTTTATCCCTTGCAACCATAAATTGATTTTGGATGAGATTACCGATAAGCATACTTTTTGCCCCACCAAGGAGGTCAGAGACGATAAAAGAACCAAGCGTTGGGATGAAGACGATAACAACTCCAACGATTATCCCTGGCAATGTCAAAGGTAAAATCACGCGCTTTAAGGTGGAAAATTCATCAGCGCCGAGGTCTTTTGACGCTTCAATTAAAGTTATGTCAATTTTCTCAAGCGATGCATAAATTGGCAAAATCATGAACGGCAACTCGCCATAGACAAGACCAAGCAAAACGGAAAATTCGTTGTATAACAAAGGAAGTGGCTTGTCAATCAAGCCCATCTTCATCAAAAATAAATTCAACAAGCCCTCATCTCTCAAAATTAAAATCCAAGCGTATGTCCTTATCAAAAAGCTTGTCCAGAGCGGAACGATTATGAAAAAAAGATAGAGAATTTTTCTCTCCGGCTTGACGAAAAATGCGATGTAATACGCAACTGGATAACCGATAAGTAGGCAAATTAAAGTTGTCAATGTGGCTATATAAAGCGAGCGAATGTAAATCGGGATGTAAAGTTCATCAAAGGCTCTCGCATAATTTTCAAGCCAGCGGAGTGAGATGATATATTCCTTTAAATTTTCAATTGGTTCAAACCCCCCATAAACTCCGCGTTGCAAGAAACTGTAATAAAACATTATCAAAAGCGGAAAAAGGAAAAAGATCACCAAAACGATCAAAGATGGAACAAGAAGCAGTTGATAAATTTTCCCCTTCACGCCGGTTCAAGGAAAACTATGTTTCTTTTCTCCCAAACTGCGTAAACTCTATCTCCGGGGTAGAACTCATCTTTAAATTTGACATCGCGATTTTGTTCTTCAACAAAGATAGAAAACCCATCTACCTTCAAAATCCAGCTGGTTGAAGCACCATAATATATCTTCGTCTCAACTATAGCTGGGACGCAAACGAAAGATGAATTTTTCAATGGCGTTTTCCTTATGAAAATTTTTTCGGGTCTTACGATGAATTTAAATTCACTTGCGGATATATTGAATCCGTTGTTTATTGAGATTTTAAATTTGAGGTTTTCCAAAAGCTCAACTTCAAATAAGCGTCCGTTCAATTTTCTAACGAAACAAGTGAAAAGATTTCTCGCTCCCATAAAGTTCGCAACGAATTCGGTCCTTGGTCTTTCAAAAATTTCATACCCTGTGCCAACCTGTTCAATTTTCCCGGAGTTCATGACGGCGATCCTGTCGGAAATTGAAAGTGCTTCTTCTTGGTCGTGGGTCACGAAGATAAATGTTATTCCAACTTCGTGTTGGAGCTTTTTCAATTCAACTTGCATTTCTTTTCTCAACTTAGGGTCAAGTGCATTAAGAGGTTCATCAAGGAGTAAAACCTTTGGTTTAAGGACGAGCGCTCTTGCGAGTGCAACTCTTTGTTTTTGCCCACCGCTAAGTTCGGATGGCTTCCTGTTCTCAAGTCCATTTAAGCGAACCATTTCAAGCGCTTCAAAAACTCTTCTTTTGACATCTGACTTACTGATGTTAAGATATTTAAGCCCAAACGCAACATTTTCAAAAACATTTAAATGAGGAAACAAAGCATAATTTTGGAAGACCATATTGATAGGTCGTTTATACGGTGGTATATTAGTATAGTCAACCCCATCAATTATAACTTTTCCAATGTCGGGATTTTCAAAGCCAGCTATTATTCTAAGAAGTGTCGTCTTACCGCAACCGGAGGGTCCAAGCAGCGAGAAAAACTCGCCTTTATTTATGGTGAGATTGATATTGTTAAGAACCCTAACATCCCCGAAAGATTTACTTATGCCCTGGATTTCAACCAGGGCTTGCTCATTGGATGAGGCAACCTTCTCCATTTCTGCTAAGTTCCCTCCAATTTTAGTGGTTTTATTATTCCGACTTTGACAAGCTCAAAGATATTTCTTCTGTCTTTAGTCATGGCGCTCCTTTGAATTTTTTTCGGAATAAAAATATAAAATCTTTTCAGAAAAAATCAAGTTTTTATCCCCTTGATTAACATACGGTCATTATCATAGCATTTTCCTCTCACGCTATTTTTCGTTTAGTTGAGCGTATATCGTCAATTTACATCTTGCCACAATTTTTAATTTCTCAAACTCTTGACTGCTTCCAGAGCGATTTCAGGATTTATCTCGTAGCCAATTCCATTACGCTTTAAATCAACTGCTGCTAAAAGAGTTGTCCCTGAACCAACGAATGGGTCAAGCACTGTTTCCCCGACATAGCTAAATGCTTTGATTAATCTATAAGGTAGTTCATAGGGAAATGGTGCCACGTGGGTTCTTCTGTCTCCGCTTCCTTGTGGTTTCATCAGCCAAACATCGCTTTTTTTAATTGATACCCAAAATTCCCTATCTAATTTTGACATCTCCTTTTGCTCCTTCGTTAAGTGAGCGTATTTATCAAAACCTTTCCTTTCAGGTTTTTCAAATTCTAAAATAAACTCATGCATATTGTTTATTAAAATTCCCCCGGGATAAGGATACGTCCCAAAGTGCGCCCTTACGCCATTGGTCTTGTGCCATATAATATCTCTTTTGAAAATAAACCCAATTTTTTCAAATATATCTATGGTTCTACCAACCAAATTCAAAGTTCTAAAGCCACTTTTCCCCAATCTCACTGGGACATTCATTATGTTTATAAATGCTTTTCTACCAGGTTGTAAAACCCTATAAACCTCCTTCCACACCTCGCTTATTTTCTCAAACCATTCATCAACATCGTGTATATTCCCAAGGTCACCTTCTATTGGCTCTCGTGAATACATCTTCACATTAAAATACGGAGGCGATGTAATGACTAAATGAACGCTTTCATCAGGCAAATCGTCCATCTTCATTGAGTTTTTAACAAAAATCTTTTGAATCGTCCCGGCTATTTCAATGACATTTATTTTATCAATATCCAGCCCATCATTTTGAACCCTGTGTTTAAAATTGTTTTCAACTTTCTTTAATTCGTTCAGCTCAAATCGCATTTGACCGCTTGGAGCAATTTTAGCTCTAATGATTTTATCCTTAACAAGTTTATGAAGTGTTCTAACAGTGATTCCCAAATATTTAGCAGCTTCAATTGCTGAAAGATAAGTTCTGTTTTTGTAATCTTTTAGTTCCATTTTTATTCGTTCCCGTTGTAATTTTGCTATTGAGCAGATTCAACCTTCAGCTGAAAAGTATAAAGACATTTTTGAAAAATCAAGTTTTTACGACAAGGGTAAAAATTGAATTTGACATATTCGGTTAAATTTGATATTTTTCAAAACAAAAATTGAAGGACAAACTGAAGATGAAAAAGATGTTTTCCCTTGTTTTCTCGTTACTTTTAATTTCAGTTTCATTTGCACAGATAGAGGTCGTTGATGATTTAAATAGAAAAATTCAATTTTCAAATCCACCCAAAAGAATTGTTTCGCTTGCACCAAGTATAACTGAGACATTATTTTTCCTTGGTCTTGGAGATAGAATCGTCGGTGTGACAAGATATTGCAACTATCCGCCAGAGGCAAGGGAAAAACAAATCATCGGCGGAGTTATTGATCCAAATTATGAATTGATAGTTTCACTTAAACCCGACTTGATAATAATGACGGTTGAGGGAAACACAAAGGAAAGCTTTGAACGACTCTCGGGGCTTGGGTTTAAAATTTTTGTGACAAATCCAAGAAATTTTGACGGGATTTTCAAAACGGTGCTTGACATAGGTAAAATTTGTGCAGTTGAAGAAAGAGCTAAATTTTTAGTTGATAGCTTAAAAAGTGATCTTGAAAGGATTGAGAAACCTAAGAATAAACCCAAAATTTTCGTTTTGCTCTCTTTGAATCCACTAATGACAGCTGGGAAAAACACATTTATAAACGAGATAATTGAAAGGGCTGGCGGAGTTAATATCGGAAGGCGTTCAAATCAAAATTATCCGATTTTCAACAGGGAGGAAATTCTGAGAGAAAATCCCGACATTTTGATTCTGACCGACCCAAATATTGATAGAGAAGAACTTTTGAGAAATTTTCCCGAGTGGAAACATTTGAAAGCGATAAATGAAAATAGAATTTTTAAAGTTGACCCTGATATACTCTTACGACCCTCGCCAAGGGTTGTGCTTGCAGTTAAGATAATTTCTCAACTCATAAAAAAATTTTAAAAACAAAACCAAATCACGGATGAAAAAGGAAAAGGTATTTGTCGCTGTAGCTGGAAATATCGGCTCTGGGAAATCCTCCTTGACCAAACTTTTAAGCGAACACTTCGGATGGAAAGCATATTATGAATCGGTTGATGATAACCCTTACCTTGATGATTTTTATAAAGATATGAAGCGCTGGTCCTTCAATTTGCAGATTTATTTCCTCTCAAAAAGGTTTAAAGACCACATGGAGATTGTGAATTCGCCTTATTCAATAATTCAGGACAGGTCAATTTATGAAGATGCTGAAATTTTCGCGCGCAATCTTTATGAAATGGGAAACATGGATGAAAGGGATTATAAAAACTATGTTGAGCTTTTTAACATAATGACGAGTTTTTTAAAACCACCCGATCTGATAATTTACCTTCGGGCAAATGTTGATACACTATTGCACCAGATAAAACTCCGTGGGAGAAGTTTTGAACAAAACATCCCGAGGGAATATCTTGAACGATTAAATAAGCACTATGAAGATTGGGTTGCAAGATATAATCTTGGGAAAATTTTGATTCTTGAAACCGATGATTTAGATTTTGTAAATGACAGGGATGATTTCAAAAAGGTTATTGAAATTGTAAGCGAAGAGCTTGAGAAGATCGGGTATGAAGTAAAAACAAAAAGGACACAAGTTTAAATGAAATATCTTGTGATTGATGTTGAATCAACTGGGCTTGAGCCCGGTTATCACGAGATAATTCAACTTGGTGCTTGTTTATTTGATGAGAATTGGAATCAACTTGGGACATTTCTCACAAATGTTTATCCGATCCACGAGGATAGGTTTTCGCTTCCAGCGATGGGAATTCATCAACTTTCACTTCACGATTTGAAGGATGCGCCTATGATTTACGATGTCATCCCAAAGTTTGAGTCGTGGATTCTAAGGACGCTTAAAAAACCTGAAACAGCAAGAGGCGTTCTCAAAGAGTTAACGCTTTGCGGTCAAAGCGTCACATTTGATATAAACTTTCTACACTTTGCTTATCGTGAAGCAAAATATGATTGGCCGTTTTCAAGCAAGGTGATTGACTTACATATACTTGCGTTTTATTACTTCACAATTTTAAAGAACAACAATCTCCCAATCCCGAAGTCGTTGAGTTTGGATTCAATTGCTGAATACTTCGGCTTAAAACGCACTGGTGAAGCCCACAACGCACTTGAAGATGCCCTGATAACAGCAAAATGTATCGCCTTGATAATGAACGAGTCAAAAAAATTTAAGATACAACCTTGATAAGGGTTCACGATATAAAATTAAAAGGCGAGAAAACTTTGCTTCGCCCTTTCACCCCTGATGACCTTGAAATGGCTTTCAAATGGAACAATGATCCCCTTGTCCTTGAAGCTGAGGGCGAAGCAGAACACAGCTGGGAAGAGGTTCTTGAGGCTTACGAGTATCTCTCAAACAATGGACTTTTATTTATAATTGAAGCGATTGATATACCAAAACCAGAACCGATTGGTGAGATTTGTCTATTGCATGATAACGATTATGAACGACTAGGGGTTGAGGATAAAAATGAGTTAATTTATTGCATCCCGATACTTATAGGAAAGCCAAATTATTGGGGCAAGGGTTATGGGAAAGATGCGGTAAAGGCGATTTTAAAATTTGCTTTTGAAGAGATGGGTGCTGACAGAATTTTCGCAACGGATGTTTTCTCGTTCAGTGAAAGGTCAATAAATCTTTTCAAGTCCCTTGGCTTTGATGAGATGAGAAGGGACAGGAACAGGATTTATTACAGGGGCAGACACTACGACATAATTGACTTTTGTATCACACGAGGGAAATATTTTGCCTTACATTCAAAATTTTCCACGCGGGAAAATAAATGAAGATCGCCTTCTTAATTGATCCCCAGCCAACGGTTGAACAAGTTTTAGCTTTCAAATGGGCGAGGGCGAGATTTGGCTGTGTCTTCAAAGTTGAGATTGAAAAATTGTATCTTGAAAAGCTTGAAGAGTTCAACATAATTTGGTGGCATTACGATAAGGACTTGAAACTGCCTGATGTCGTCAGGGATGAAAAGTTCAAAACATGGATGAAAAACTTTTTAAAGAGGGGGAATGGCTTACTTTTAACTTTATCGGCGCTGAAACTTTTAAACGAACTTGAAATTGAACCGATTGAGCCAGATCTTGAAGAAATGGGGGTTTGGGATTTTGAAGGTTATGTCTCTTATGGGTTTGCTTCTTTTTTCGGACATCCCATCTTTAAAAAACTTAACAATGCTGTCTGGTTGGACTACCTCTCGCCCGGTGAAAAATTTTTGAGGGTTGCTTATCATAAGCGAACGCCAGAAAAATTGAAGGTTGTTGCAGTTGAACGAACAAAAGCCGGGATTGAAACGGACAAAAAAATTTTACTTGAATATGAAGGCGAGGGGAAAGCTATATGCATCGGTGGGGGTGTTTTCTTTTCAAGAAAGGAAAATAAGTTCTATCCCGAGCTTGACCGTTTGATTTTAAACTCAATTCTATATCTTAACAATCCATCAAAGCTAAGCGGAACGAAAACATACTGGGATCTATCAAAGGGGATTCAACAGGTCAATCTTAACATTGAAAATAAATCGTTAAGAGGGGGACAGAAGAAGATCGGAAGAAAAGGTTTTGAGTTTTCAACTGAAACTGAATCTTGCTATATCCAAGGGGAAAGCATTTTCGCAGAGGTTTCAAAAGAAAAAATAAGCAACGTAAAAATTTTGCCTTTCAAGCTTATTGACGAGATAAAATTTTTTATTGAGGGTGGCGATAAAATTTTAAAACCAGAGAGAGTTTCAATGTGCTTTAAGGTAGAGGGCGTAAATAGACATTTTGGATTTGAAGACGCACAACTTAACGAGGTGACCTTTGCTCATCCTCAAAAGCCAATTTTGATCCTTCATTATCTGTCAACATCCAACGAGGATATAAAAATTTGCTTCAAGATCAAGGTATCACCTGAAATTTTAAGTCAAACGCCGATCAAGATAGAAAAATTTTCTTTTGGGTTTGAAGAAAAGTTGAAGGCGTTTTTCGTTCATAACGATGAACTTTTTTCAATTTTCATCGGCAGCGTCAAAAGACCGGATGAATTTAACTTTGAGATTGAAAACGGTTTGGTTATAAATGTAAAGTATAAAATTCCGGCGGGGTTTGAAAAGGCATTTAACATCGCGATAACTGGTGAAGTGAGACCGCAACATTCAAGCGAACAGACAATTTTTATAGCGAAAGAGCTATACAAGCTTGCATTAAAATCAACACACAAGGTTTTTAAAGAAAATTTTAAAGCCATAAGAAACACATTGCGAAGGCAACTTCAAATTTCAACATCGGATGATAAACTTGGAAGAAATTTTAACTTTTGTGTCGCTTTGCTCAACAAGTTTGAAAAGAGGATCAAAAATCTCGGTTACTGCTTCATCCCACACCCTGGAGATAGTCTCGTCAAGGTTGATGAAATTTTAAAATCCCTTTCAGCGCTTTTGAAGGTTGGCGCATATGAAATAGTTAGGGATACGCTTGAATTTATCGGAAGATTTTTAAGTGTAAGAGGGGAATTGCCATCAATGTTTTATTTCGCTGGAATTTTTGATTACAACGATGATGTCAAGAGCAGATATGTTGAAATCGCAGGGGATTATGTTAGAGCATCAAAAGATAAAATTTTTGCAAAATTCACCTGGCGCAGGATAAAGAAATTTTTTGACTTTGAAAGGGACATTGAAAAGATGAGCAACAGAGCAGTGAATTCGTTGCTGCTGTTGGCTATTGTAAACTCGGATGAGGTGGTAATTGAGAAATTAAAGGGGTTGAAACAAATTCAAGAAAATAAGTTAAAGGCAGGGATTTCACCTGATTTAAATGTTAACTCTGGTTTAGAAATTGCTGGATTCGTTGAGCATGTTATATCCGAGTATTTTGACTTTGAAGTTGATGCTTTTAATAAAGAATTGTTTTTCTCACCGAAGATTGACGCTTGGGATTTCTTTAAGGTGAAAAACTTACGGCTTAAGAATATGAGGATTAACATTTCAATGAGCAGAGATGACGGCATACTTTCATTTTGCTTTGAAAAAATTGACATGCCGGAGGTCAAAGTTATCTTTGAGCCGAGGTTTGATAGCGGGGTTAAAATTGACAAAGTTTTGATAAACGGAAAAACTCTGAATGATTTCGTCTTTGAAGATGGAAGATTGAAAATTGAATTTGCTTTTAGATTTAAATCTGAAATTGAAATTCACTTTGAGAAGTTATGATTCAAAAATCGGGATGGTAGAACGAACGGATTTTTATGAAGCGCAAGACCAAATATTTGACCACATCTATTCGCAAGTATATCTCTTTCATCTTTGACCAAGTTTAAACCAAGCTTTTCTCCTTCTTCAATCAGAAGCCCTATTTTATCGGCTGTTTTTGACCCGCCGTTCAAATAAGAAAGATATGCGGAGAAGAAAAAATGTTGGAGTTTATCCTTATCGTTCAATGTATCGCTGAATAGATAAGCTGGCAGATTTTCAACTCTTTTCCTAAAAATTTTCTCGTTTTCCGAAGTTAGGAAAATCGGTATTTTTAAACCTAAAAGTGGAATTTTAAAATTTATTTTCCTGTGGTCAAGCGTTGCAAGCCCTGAGATGAGTAGAGCGTCTGCTATGTTGTAATTGGACAGGACAAGCGCTTTTTTATATATCAAATCAACGGATGCCTTGTCGCCGAATTTCTCTCTAAATTTCTTGAATTCATCGCTTCTTATGAATTCCCTCAACTTGTGCGTTTGAAAAAACTTATTGTCAAGGAAAATGTCGCTTATCGTTTGGGAGTTAAGCATAGGGACGAAGAAAAGAAGAATAACTTTAAGTTTGAATAACGCCGACATTAAACTTTGGCAAATACGGGTTATTGTTTGCGATTTCAATTCCGCGAGAAATCATTTTTCTTGTTTCAACTGGGTCAATTATACCGTCAACCCAAAGTCGCGCAGCTGCGAAGATAGGTTCCATTTCCTTTTCATATCTTTCTTGGATCTCTTTTAAAAGTTTTTCCTGCTCCTCTGGCGTAATCACTTTGCCTTCTCTTTCCATTTGCGAAAGTTTTATGCTCAGCAGTGTTTCGCTTGCTTGTTTTCCACCCATGACAGCAATTTGAGCTGTTGGCCAGGCAAAAATCAACCTTGGGTCATACGCCTTTCCACACATTGCGTAATTTCCAGCGCCGAAGCTATTACCAATTATAAATGTAAACTTTGGGACAACGCTATTTGCAACGGCATTCACCATCTTTGCACCATCTTTTATTATTCCACCCCATTCAGCTCTTCTTCCGACCATAAATCCAGTCACATCTTGAAAGAAAACAATCGGTATCTTCTTTTGGTTGCAATTCATTATGAATCTTGCTGCTTTATCTGCGCTATCAGAGTATATGACACCGCCGACTTGCATCTCTCCAAGTTTTGTCTTCACAATTGACCTTTGATTTGCCACTATGCCGACAGCCCAGCCATCAATTCTTGCGTAAGCACAAATCAATGTCTTCCCATATCCAGCTTTGTATTCGTCAATTTCACTGTCATCAACTATTCTTGCGAGGACCTCATACATATCATAAGGTCTTGATAAATCCTTTGGGATTATCCCATAGATTTCGTATGGGTCATACTTTGGGGGGCGTGGTTCAGTTCTATTAAACCCAGCTTTTGGGGCATCGCCAAGTTTTGAGATTATGCTTCTTATCGTTTCAATCGCTTCTTCATCATTTTTACACTTGTAATCGGTCACGCCACTTATTTCACTATGGACTGAAGCACCACCAAGTGTTTCAATATCAATTTCCTCACCTATAGCTGCCTTAACAAGGTGAGGTCCTGCTAAAAAGACGCTCCCTGTTCCTTCAACTATCAAAGCTTCATCGCTCATAATTGGAAGATATGCACCACCTGCAACGCAAGGTCCCATTATAGCAGCGATCTGTGGTATGCCCATTGCAGACATGACAGCATTGTTCCTGAAAATCCTCCCGAAGTGCTCTTTATCGGGGAAAATTTCACTTTGAAGCGGTAGGAAAACGCCAGCGGAATCAACAAGGTAAACAATTGGGATTCTATTTTCCATTGCTATTTCTTGCGCGCGGAGGTTCTTTTTACAGGTTATAGGAAACCAAGCCCCTGCTTTAACAGTTGCATCATTTGCAACTATCACAACATCACGACCGTGTATCTTTCCTATTCCGACGACAACTCCAGCCGACGGGGCTCCACCGTATTCTTCATACATTCCATATCCAGCATAAAGCCCAATTTCAAGAAATTCACTTCCCGGGTCTATAAGCTTTTCAATCCTTTCCCTTGCTGTCAATTTTCCCCTTTTGTGATGTTTTTCTATCGCTTCCCTTCCACCGCCGAGTTTGATTTGCTCAGCTTTTGCGCTTAAAATCCGCAGAAGATTTTTCATATTGTCCTCGTTCTCATAAAAAGTCCGATCCTTTTTGATCGGACTCCCTATCTGTTTTGGCATATCACTTTGGCTTTGAAAATTTTAGTTCTATTTCAAAAATTTTGTTCAATCTTTGTAAGTGTCTTCCTCCACCAAAATTTGTCTCAAGGAAAATTTTGACAATTTCCTTTGCAAGTTCATTGCCTATGACTCGTGCACCAAGCGTTAATACATTTGCGTCGTTATGTTCCCTGCTGATACGTGCAGTAAATTCATTGTGGCAACAAGCTGCTCTTATCCCGGGGACTTTATTTGCGACAATTGAAGATGCGATGCCCGTTCCGTCAATCATCACACCACGCCAAGCTTTACCAGAAACAACTGCATAAGCAACAGCATAAGCAAAATCGGGATAATCAACCTGTGATTCTGAATTTGTCCCGAGGTCAAGGGTTGAATATCCAAGCTCAGCGATAAATTTTTTAATCTCTTCTTTCAATTTAAATCCGGCATGGTCGCTTGCAATTGCGACGATTTTCTTACCACCAACCTTTGGCTCTGGTGTAAGAGGATAATTAAATTTTTGTTGGGATTCCCGCCGTTCAACGAATTTAACCTTCAACTGTAAAGCTTTATCCCGAGCCGATGGAGTGACTATGGTATTTTTATCAATCTCAATCTCGGTTTTACCTTGATTGAAAAGATCAACGATTGTTTTTTCAGTGATAAGTTTTTTTGGCATTAGCGGAATTTATTTTTTTGAAAAGGGGAGGAAAATCAACCTCCCCAAATTTTTCAACTTATTCCAAGCTCATTTAGAACACCAACAACTTTTTCAGCTGCGTCTTTAAAACCGTTTGCGACTATGAAATTAAGCCCGGATTCTTTCAGTATCCTTGCTCCTTCTTCTGCGTTTGTTCCCTCAAGCCGAACCACAACTGGGACATTGACGCCAACTTTTTTAGCAGCTTCAACAACACCCATGGCGACGCGATCGCACCTGACGATGCCACCGAAAATGTTTATAAGAATTGCTTTGACATTCGGATCAGATAAGATAATTCTAAATCCTTGTTCAACAGTTTCAGTTTTTGCTCCCTCCCCCGACATCAAGGAAATTCGCCGGCTCACCACCAGCAAGTTTAATTAAATCCATCGTCGCCATAGCAAGACCTGCACCATTGACCATACAACCGACATTACCATTCAAACGGATATAATTCAGGTTATACTTTGATGCCTCAACTTCAAGTGGGTCTTCCTCGTCAATATCCCTCATTTCAACTATTTCAGGATGCCTGAAAAGAGCGTTATCATCAAAATTCATCTTTGCATCAAGCGCTAAAACTTGTCCATCTGTTGTCAAGACGAGCGGATTAATTTCGGCAAGGGATGCATCTGTTTCGTCATATGCCTTGTAAAGTGCCAGTAAAAATTTCACAGCGTTTTTAAATGCTTCCCCTTCAAGTGCAAGCCCAAATGCAAGTCGCCTCGCTTGATAAGGCATAAAACCAACCTTTGGATCAACATACTCCTTCAAAATTTTTTCCGGGCTTTCCATAGCAATCTGTTCAATCTCAACCCCACCCTCGCTTGAGACCATAACGACATTTCTTGAAGTTGAACGATCAAGCGTGATGCCAACATAAAGTTCTTTTTGAATATCAAGTGCTTCCTCAACGAGAACCTTTTTCACGATTTTTCCCTCAGGTCCAGTTTGGTAAGTGACAAGTTTTGAACCAAGCATATTTTTTGCGTGTTCGTAGACCTCATCATAACTTTTAGCGAGCTTAATTCCACCGGCTTTACCTCTTCCACCTGCGTGAATTTGTGCTTTCACAACCCATGCGAATCCACCTATTTGCTTTGCAACCTCAACTGCTTCCTCAGGCGTGAAAGCAACACGCCCCTTTGGAACAGCAACCCCAAACTTTTTCAAAATCTCCTTTGCTTGATATTCGTGAATCTTCATTTATTATGTGCATTTTGTTTTTATTATATACCAAACCATTTCTTCAGCAACTCCGCAACAACGGGATTCATAACAGTCAAAACTATCACAACGAGAAGTATCAAAAGATTCAATTTCAAATCCAAACGATCTATTCTGCTTTCAAGTTTAATTCTTACATTTTCAATCCTTGCCTCAAGCTCAGTTCTCACATTTTCAATTCTCGCTTCAAGTTCACCCCTTACATTTTCAATCCTTGCCTCAAGCTCAGTTCTCACATTTTCAATTCTCGCTTCAAGATTAGCTCTGACATTTTTAATCTCGCCTTCGAGTTCTAACCTTGCAGTGATAAGGTCGGCTTTTGTAGCAAGTTCCTTCGTAAGCTCATCCTTCAATTCAAGTTTTTTCTGTAATGCTATCTCCCCCGCCTTCTTATTCATCTCATCAAAAAAATCCTCTATCATCCTCGCTATCTCTAACGCCTCGTCCCTACCAAACTTGCGCTCTAACTTCTCGTATAAACTAACTGGTATACTCATCACAAAACCAATTTTATTTAACTTTTTCAGATATCGCCTTGCCCTGCAGGAAAAGCAAAAGATAATCCGGTCCGCCAGCTTTTGAATCAGTTCCGCTCATATTAAATCCACCGAAGGGATGAACTCCAACTATCGCACCAGTGCATTTTCTATTGATATAAAGATTGCCGACATGGAAAAGCTTCTTTGCCTTTTCAATTTTCTTTCTGTTCTTCGTATAAACAGAGCCAGTCAATCCATATTCAGTATCATTTGCAATTTCAATTGCATGGTCAAAATCTTTTGCTTTTATAACAGCAAGGACAGGACCGAAAATTTCCTCTTGTGCAATTCTTGCCTTCGGGTCAACATCGGCAAAAATCGTTGGCTTTATATAGTAACCCTCATCTTGTCTGACTGCTTCACCACCTGTTAAAAGTCGCCCTTCGGATTTACCAATTTCAATGTAGGACAAAATCTTTTGTTGTGCCCCTGCATTTATCACTGGACCAACAGGATAATTATCCCTTGCTGGACCAATTTCAAGTTTTTCCGTTTCAGCGACGAGCTTTTCAATAAACTTTTCATAAACGCTTTCAACCACGATCGCCCTTGAACAAGCCGAGCATTTTTGACCTTGATAGCCGAAAGCAGAAACAACAACTCCCTTCACCGCTGAATCAATATCAGCTTCATCATCAACTATGATCGCGTCTTTCCCACCCATCTCAGCTATAACACGCTTTAACCATATCTGCCCAGGTTGAACTTTTGAAGCAAGTTCATAGATATGAATTCCAACTTCTTTTGAACCGGTGAAAGCGACAAATCTTGTCTTTGGATGAGAAACAAGCGTATCCCCAACTGTTGACCCAGGACCTGTCACAAAGTTCAAGACGCCATCGGGAAGTCCTGCCTCTTTCATCAGCTCATAAAACTTTGCACCTATCACTGGGGAATCGCTTGAGGGTTTCAAAACGACTGTATTACCGGTTACGAGAGCACCGACTGTCATACCAAGCAAAATCGCAAGCGGGAAATTCCACGGTGGTATCACAGCCCCAGCCCCAAGCGGGATATAAACCATTTCATTTTTTTCTCCTGGATATTTCACCACTGGAGCGCCTTCTGCATAATGAAGCATCCATCTGCTGTAATATTCAAGATAATCAATCGCCTCAGCAACATCTGCATCAGCTTCAGCCCAATTTTTACCAACTTCAAAAACCTGCCAAGCAGCAAATTCAAATTTCCTCTTCCTTAAAATTTGCGCAGCTTTTAACATTATCTTTACCCTATATTCTGGCTTGGTCATTCCCCAATCCTTGAAAGCTTCATTTGCGACTTCAATCGCCTTCTTTGCAAGTTCAGCATCCCCTTTCTGCAAAACCCCAACAACTTGATCTTTCTTTGATGGATTATAAGAGTAAAATTTCTCCTGCGTTTTGATCCTCTCACCTCCAATCACAATGTCATATTCACGACCAAGCTCGCTCTCAACTTTTAAGAGCGCCTTTTCCATCTTTTTCCGATTCTCAGGTTTTGAGAAATCGGTGAACGGTTCATTTTTAAATCTCGGAAGTTTCATTTCAATCCTCCATTTGTTTTACACTTTTTAAAATTTAAAAATTTTCCTCAGCAAAATTCAACTAAATCTGTTTTTCAATACCCAAAACAAATTCCCAACGACGATCGTAGTGGAAGCACCGATAAAAGTGTGCCAAGTCCAGGCTATCTTCGTATTCAAAATAACATAAATCATCACAACAACCCCAGAAACAAAACCGACTAAGGCGCTTCCCTCATCAATCTTTTTAAACAAAACTCCCAAAAGAAAAGACCCAAGCAAACCACCATAAGTAAAAGAAGCGATGCTTAAAGCGAGTTCAACGACAGTTCTTTCCGTGCGCATAAAAAACACAGCAGACCCAACTAAAAGAACCGCCCAAATCGCAGTTATAACCCTTGAAACAAAAAGCTCTTTTCTCTCATCGTTATCCTTGCCAAAATACGGCTTATAAATATCAACCATAGCGGAAGAAGCAAGCGAGCTCATTGAGCCAGCAAGCGTTGACATAGCAGCTGCGAATAATCCCGCTATTATTAAACCAGAAACACCGCTTGGCATATACTTGACGATAAAGTCGGCGAAAACTTCATTTGGATTCATCTCTATCCCATTATGAAAAGTGTAAAGCATCAAACCTATGAAAAGGAAAACGAAGAATTGAATGGAAACGATAAATCCAGTTGTTATCAATGCTCTTTGACTGTTTTTAAGGGAATCCGTTGTCAAAAGGCGTTGAACGATGAGCTGATCTGCGCCATGTGAAGCCATAGAAAGAAAAGCACCACCAATTAAACTTGCAAATAAAGTATACGGCTGTTTGAAATAATCCTTCAAAGGGACATCAAAACCAAGGTTTATTATTTTAAATTTATCCGCCGTAAACTCAAGCACGCGCGAAATCCCACCATCAATTTTCATCCCAAGGATAATTATCCCAGCTATAGCCCCACCGATATAGATAAACATCTGTACTACATCCATCCAAATAACAGCTCTTACACCGCCAACGAATGTGTAAAGGAAAGTAACGAAAGAGATAATAGCAATAGAAATCACATAAATTTGTGTTTCCGACCAGTTTGAAAATTCAGCGGAACTTTTCAAAATTATCGCAAGCGGTATAGCTGTTGTGAAAAGCCGAACACCATCAGCTGCGAGTCGCGTCAGCATAAAAACAATTGATGCAAAGTTTCTCATTTTTCTACCGAACCTAACCCCAAGAAATTGATAAGCCGTGACAAGCTCTCCTTTATAATAAGCAGGCAAAAGCAAAAAACTTACAACTATTCTGCCGAGGATGTAACCAAATGTCAATTGAAGAAAATTTAAATTTGTCGCATACGCAACGCCAGGGATACTAAGGAAAGTTAATGCGCTTGTTTCGGTTGCAACAACCGCAAAACAAACCGCAAGCCAAGGAACTTGTCTTGCCCCAAGGAAATAATCGGAGGTGTTCCTTTGTTTCCCCCCTGAAATTATGCCAAAGATGGCAACCCCGATAAGATAAAGAACAACTATCAACCAATCAATCAAGCCAAATTTCATCAGCGATTAACCCTTTATTTTTGATAACGCCTCCTCAACCGAACCAGAAAAATTAAAAATGGAGTCAATCCTTGCAATTCTCATCAAATTTAAAATTTTATCCCTCACTCCAACAAGCATAACCTCACCTTTATTTTCATTCATCCTTCTTCTGCAAAACAGAAGAGCGCTTAAACCAGAACTATCACAATACTCAACTTGTGACAAATCAACGATTAAAAACTTAACCCCTGACTGACACAAAGCGAGGAATTCTGCCTTCAACTCCGGTGAGTTCAAAGCGTCAATTTTCTTCTCACCGATCTTAAAAACGATAACGCTCTTTTTGGGTCTTGAAACTTCAAAATTCATCAAAAAATCAATATTTGTTAAAAAATGCTCAATGAACCGATCATTCCAATGTAAGCGGATTTCATATCGGTCTCCTCTCCTATGGCGAGTTGGAAGTTATAAAACAAATCAGCGTTTTCCTTTTTGAAACCAATTTTTATCCCAGAGTTGATCTTCTGGCAAAGCCAAGCATTGAAAATGTCAAAGTCAAAACTCATATCAATTGCAATATCATATCTGAAAAGGGCAATTTTTTTAATGAAATTTTTCTTTGGCAACCCGAAAATTGAAATATCATCCTCGCCTACTTCCACATACCGATATTTTTTCACTGTGAAATAGTCCCTGTACTCAGCCATCGCAATCACTGTGATATTAAACTTGCCGGGTATATTTTTAAGCATCTCGTAAGCGATGAGAAACTGTTCTTTCTTTCTCGGCATAATCACCACGATATATCTCGCCCTCTGAAACGCCTGCGTGAAATTGACTATTTTACCTCCCCTTATCCCGTATCTGAATTTCGCATAGGTTAAAAGGATTAACTTAATTGCTTTCATCAACATTTTCCCGAAAGTTATTTTGATCTTCTACCCCTTATAAATGCTTCCCTGATGTACTCCTTGTCGTAGAAATAGTAGGAAAGCCCAAGTTTAAGTGTGAAAAATCCATCTTTATCTTTTGTATTTAGATTTCCGTCAAGGTCACCACGAGTTGTCAAATTATACGATGATGAAAAATCAACCGAGAGGAAATGTCTAACAAACATGTTTAAGCCAAGCCCAAAACCAACCGTCGGTGTGTTCTTCCCCATATAGTTGGAAACATTTGGCTGATAATGAATCAAACCGCTGGAGATGAAAAAATACGCATCGGATTTGCTCAGCGGGATTATGTGAAACTCACCTTGTAGTTCGCCAGATATGATAGTCGTCCAATTTCTTAAATTTGTATTCTTATCCTTGAATCCAACCCATCCACCGGAAAATTTACCAGCGATTGAGAAAAAGTTTAACACGCCTAATCTAACATAAGCGCTTCCTATTGGTTGAACATCTGGTTTTGATTGACCGACAAAAATTGATGTACCAAGGTCAGCTCCAAAACCAAACTTCCCTGGCAAAGTTTGAGAGAACAAAAAAGAAGCCGAAACAAAAAACAAGAACAAAAAGAAAGGTATTCTCATCTTCCCCTCCAAATTTTTATTTAATGAGTTCAAGAAACTCCTCCTCTGTTATTATTCTGACCCCGAGTTGTCTAGCTTTATCATACTTTGAACCTGGGTTTTCCCCAACAACGACATAATCCGTCTTCCGGCTGACGCTATTACTTACCTTTCCACCGAGTTCCTCAACTTTTTCTTTTGCTTCCTCACGCGTAAAATTTTTCAAAGTTCCCGTGAACACAAATGTCTTCCCCGCTAATTTCTTTTTTGCCTTTTCCTCCGGCTTGACCTCAAAATTAAGCCCCGCCTCTTTTAATCTTCTTATCAGCTCAAGATTTCTTTCATCGTGGAAAAACTTATAAACGCTTTCAGCAATTCTTGGACCAATCCCGTAAACCGAAGAAATCTGCTCAACACTTGCGTTCATCAAATTGTCAATTGAACCGAACGCATCAGCAAGAAGTTTTGCAATTTCAGAGCCGACATATCTTATTCCGATGGCATAAAGGACACGATGAAATGGTTGTTTCTTACTGTTTTCAATTGAGTTTAAAAGATTTTGAACGCTTTTCTCACCGAACCCCTCAATCCTTACAAGTTTCGCTTTGTGCCTGTGAAGTTCGTATATATCAGCATAATTTTTCAAGAAACCAAGCGTCACAAGTTTATCAACGATTGCCTCCCCAAGCCCTTCAATATCCATAGCACCTCTTGATGCGAAATGTTCAATTCTAGCTCTAACTTGAGCTGGACATTCTGGATTTTCACAATAATAGTTTGCCTCACCAGCTGGTCTTTCAATTGGACCACCGCAAGCTGGGCAATTCTTCGGGAATACAAACGGCACCGCATCAGGCGGTCTTTTCTCAAGGACAACACCAACTATCTTCGGTATGACTTCACCGCTTCTCTCAACGATGACTGTATCACCAACCCTTATATCTTTTTCTTTTATATAGTCCTCATTGTGAAGTGTTGCCCTTGTTATTATCACACCACCAAGTGGAACCGGTTGAAGTTCAGCTACAGGAGTTATCGTTCCAACTCTACCGACTTGTAGCGTTATCCCGAGAAGTTTCGTTTGCGCTTGTCTTGGCGTGAACTTAAAGGCAATAGCCCACCTTGGGCTTTTCGCAATTGCACCCAAAACTTCCTGCTGACGAATTGAATCAACTTTGACAACGACACCATCAATCTCATAAGGCAAATCATCCCTTCGCTCCTCCCAGTATCTCCAAAACTCAATCACCTCATCTATATTATTACACAACTTCACATGCTCACAAACTGGGAAGCCAAGCCGTTTCAAAATTTGAAGGTTCTCGTAATGACTTTCAAGCTCAACCCCTTCAGCCATCAAGTAATAAGCGAAAAATCTCAAAGGTCGCTGAGCCACGAGTTTCGGGTCTTGCAGTTTCAATGTCCCAGCAGTTGCATTTCTTGGGTTGGCAAAAAGCTTTTCCCCAAGTCGTTCCCGCTCCTCATTCAATCTTTCAAAATCAACCTTGTTCATATAAACCTCGCCACGCACCTCAATGTTCAAAAATTTCTCGTCTGGATTCATCAACCTAAGCGGGATTGAACGAATCGTTTTTATATTGTTGGTTATGTCATCCCCTTGAACACCATCACCACGAGTTGCCCCAAGAACGAGAATCCCATTTTCATATTTCAACCTCACTGCTACACCATCAAACTTCAGTTCGGCAACATATCTATACTTTTCCCCTTCAAGAAGCTCTGCAACTCTCCTATCAAACTCCCTTATCTCTTCAATTGTAAAAGCATTGTTTAAACTTAACATCGGAACTGGGTGTGTCACAGTTGGAAACTCCTTCGTAGGAGCTCCACCAACCCTCTGCGTCGGAGAGTCAGGCGTCACAAGCTCTGGATATTGACGCTCAAGCTCAATAAGCTCCCTCATCAACATATCATATTCAAAGTCAGAAATTATCGGCTCAGCAAGGACATAATATCTATAATCGTGTTCCCTTATCTGTTTTCTTAACTCCTCAACCCTCTCAATTATTTTCGGGTCAATCTGCCTCATGGCGCAGGGGTGGAATTTATTTTTTCTAATTTCTCTCGGCTGATGATGTAATTTCGCAAAACAACACCTTTCCTACCAGGTGACCCGAGATCACGACCATTCAAAATGAACTTAACACCACCGGCATTCCCAAGAATGAAATTAAAATTATCCCTCGCTTTCAAAGTCAAACTTATATTCGGTGGCATCAAAAATTCCTTAACAGTAGAACTATCAATCATAACGCTTATCCAAACAGAATCAGTTGATATAACTTTCAATTCAAGGCTATCTTTAACGCTTTTCTCTTCGGCTTTAATTTCAGTTTTAACCTCTTTTTTCACACCTTTTGAAACTTCCTCAACCGCTGATTCAAAACTCTTCTTTTGAACCACTTTTTTCTCCCCCTCACCTAAACCGACAAAAGCGATTATCACAATGAAAAGAACAACAACTGCCCCAATGATCCAAATTACATTTTCAGAAACGAAAGTGCCGATGTCAAACTCTATCTTTTTAACCGCTGGTTTTTCCTCTTTTTTAACTTTAAGAGCGGAAACCTCCGCGTCATATTGTTTTATGACCTCATCGGGGTTCAAGCCCACCACCCTCGCATAACTTCTAATAAAAGCCCTAACATACGGCTCGGGAGCGAAATCAAAAACCCCACTTTCTATATTCTCAAGAAACTTCTCACTTATCCTCGTCTTGTTTGAAATGTCCCTCAAGGTTAAATTTCGTTCCATACGTGCGTCCCTTAATCTCTCTCCAACGCCCATGTCATGCCTTTTTAATTGTCCTTTTCAAAACATAATCTAACAAAATTAATTTTTTTATTCAAACTTGCCTTTGGGGATTTTTCAAGTGAATTTGATTTTAAAACACCCGAATTTTATATTTTTCAAAAAAAGGAAAAATGAAAACCCTTGGAAAAGACAAAAACTTCCTCTCAATCCCAGAGGAATTCTCAAACCTTGAAAAATCAAAAATAGTCATAATTCCTGCACCATACGAACATACAACAAGCTACATAAAAGGGACAATTCTCGGACCTGAAAAACTGATTGAAGCATCCCATCAAGTTGAACTCTACGACGAAGAATTTGACATTGAACTTTATAAAACAATTGGAATTGCAACACTTGAACCGCTTGACTTTACTGAACTCAGGGATGAAAAGGCAGTTGAACTTGCTTATAAAATCGCACTTGAACTATTAAAACAAGATAAATTCCTTGTAACGATTGGAGGTGAACACACAATTGCTATCGGTCCGATAAAAGCATATTCAGAGGTTTATAAAAATCTCACAATTCTTCACTTTGACGCTCACTCGGATTTAAGGGATGAATACGAGGGGAATAAATACAGTCACGCATCAGCTATCGCCCGTGCGTTTGAGTTCAATAAAAATATCGTCCAGGTTGGAATAAGAGCCCAAGATATATCTGAAGCAAGGTTCATAAAAGAAAACGGGATAAAAACTTTTTATGCCTGGGAGATAAAGTCCGGAAAATACAACAAAGATGGAAAAACTTGGCAGGATGCGGTCGTTGACGAATTAAGCGAAAATGTCTATATAACATTTGATCTTGACTATTTTGACCCATCGGTCATGCCAGCCGTTGGAACACCCGTCCCAAATGGTCTCTATTGGGACGAAACAATTGAACTTTTGAAAAAAGTCGCCGACTCAAAAAACATCGTCGGTTTTGACATCGTTGAACTTTGCCCTTTGCCAGGGCTTGAATATCCAAATTTCATATCAGCATTTTTCACGAACAAACTTCTCAACATAATTTTCGCCAATAAAATTAAAAACTCAAATTGAGCAACAAAACATACATAATTGACGGTTATAATCTAATTCATAAATCCAAAAAGTTGAGCAAGGTTTTCGCCTCAAACATAGAGCGTGCCCGTGAAGAGCTCGTTTCAATGTTATCTGATTTCTTCTCAAAGAGAAAAGAAGAATGTATCCTTGTTTTTGACGGGAAATTGAACATCACAAACGATCTCTCAACTCCCTCCGTGCGAGTTATATTCTCGCACCCGCCAGATAAAGCTGATGACCTGATAAAGAAAATCATAATGAACCAAGACCCGAAAAGAAGAAAAAATTTTATCGTCGTTTCCTCCGACAACGAAATAATAAACTGTGCGAAAGCGTGCGGAGCTGAGAGAATTTCATCGGAAGAATTTCTAAAAAATTTATCTTCAAGGGAAAGGACAAATGAAGAGGAAGAGAAGCCGTTCGTGAAACTCACTGAGGAAGAAATAAAAAGAATGCTTCAAAGATGAAGGCACTTATAGTTGAGGACAACGATGAAGCGAGGAAATTGTTAGCAGAACTCCTAAGAGGATCGGGATTTGAAATAGTTGAAGCTGAAAACGGAAAAATAGCGCTTGAAATTTTAAAACAGAAAAAAGATTTTGACATCATAATCTCCGATATTTTGATGCCTGTAATGGATGGATTTAAATTCTGTTACGAGGTTAAATCAAACCCGGAATTGAACTTCATCCCTTTTGTCTTCTACACCGGGAGTTATATATCAGCCGAAGATAAAATGTTCGGTTTAAAACTTGGCGCGGATGACTACATAACAAAGCCGATAAAATTTGAATCCCTTCTTGATAGGATAAATAAAGTGATTGAGAGAAAAGCAATCAGAAAGCCAGTTGCGGAATTTGAGGAAGCAACCTATCTGAAAGAATACAACGAACGCTTAATACATAAGCTTGAGGAGAAACTAATTGAACTAAACCAAGCATATGAACAGATAAAAGAGAAGAACAAGGAACTTGAAACGATCAACTTAATCCTCACAGCAATAAATTCCACAAAGAATATCAAACATCTTTTAAAGCAAATTTCAAAACCGTTCTCGGAAATTTTTGATGCAGATGCCGTAAACTTTTTCGTTTTTGATAGAACGAAAATTTCTCTCAAACTCGTTTTTTCATTCACAAAGTTACCCGATGAGAACATCTTTGAGAAACACCCGGAGCTTCCAATTGGCGATGACTTCGCCACTGAAATAATGAACCAAAAACTGATAATCTACCATAACATCGGCAAGGGGAGCACAAAGGTGAGAGGGGAAATTTTTAAGAGCGATTTTAACTCCTTCGTTGAGGTCGCTTTAAGGGTAAGGGATAAATTCATCGGTTCAATTGAACTTGCATTCAAAAGGGATGATGCCTCACTTGATGAGTCAAAAATTTCAATCCTTGAAATGTTGGCGCAACAGATCGCAATTGGAATTGATAATTTGACGCTGTTTTCTGAGTTAAAGGAATCGGAGGAAAAATACAGAACTTTTATCCATCTTACCCCCGCTGGTTTGATAGTAATTGACGACAAAATGAACATATTATTTTCAAGTCAAAAAGCGAACGAAATTTTCAAATGTGAGCTTGAAGGTAAAAATTTGAAGGAGTTTTTAAGATCTTCAACAATTGAAGAGTTTTGTAAATATGATTTTGAGCAAGTTGAAAAGACCTTTGAAGCAACATACAACGGAAAGTTTTTACTAATCTCAGCCACGAAAAAACTTGACGACCCAAAACTTGGAAAGTGCATACTCGTTGTAAATGATATAAGCGATTTCAAAAGATTGCAAGAGGAGAAAAGAAAAGTTGAAGCAAAGCTTTGGCAGGAATATCGCCTTGCTTCAATTGGACGTCTTGCGGGAGGAATCGCCCACAATCTTAAAAACCCGCTTGCGGTTTTAAACCTCGGTCTTCAATCTTTAAAAAGAAAGGGAATTGAAACGGAACAAGTTGAAAGATTGCTGAAACAAGTTGATAGGATAAACCAGATAATTGAGAACCTATCGTTAAAAACAAAGGAAGAAATTGAAAAGAACAAAAAAAGATTTGATTTAAATCAGCTTTTACAAAGGGAACTTGAAACGCTTGAATTTGACCCGTTTTATAAACATCATGTTGAAAAAGTTTTCCAATTCTCTGAAAAACCAATCATAATTGAAGCTGTATATTCAGACTTTTCAAGCGCATTTTCCCATATTTTAAGAAATGCCATTGACGCTATGCTTGAAACAGAACGGAAAGTTCTAACTGTTAAAACTTGGGAGGATGAGCAAAATATCTATGTTGAAATAATTGACACAGGAATTGGAATGACGGATGAAATTAAAGAAAAAATTTTTGAGCCATTTTTCACTACGAAAACATCTGACAATTTCACTGAAATTAAAGGAGTTGGACTCGGTCTGACGATAACATATCAAAATTTGAAAAGATACGGCGCTGATTTTGAGATAGAGTCAGAGATAGGCAAAGGGACGAACTTCAAAGTTATAATCCCAAAAAGAAATGTCGGTGCATTTTGAAATGATTTTATACAGATACATACTTCGCTTGCATATTGGTCCATTTTTATTTTCATTTTTCACATTGATTCTCATCTTCCTTCTGCAATTCCTTATGAAATACATTGATCAACTCATCGGGAAAGGGCTTGACGTTTGGGTTATAATTGAGCTAATCGTTTTAAATCTTGCTTGGATAGTCGTCCTTGCTGTTCCGATGTCGGTTTTGATTGCTGTTTTGATGGCTTTCGGTGGGCTTTCCGCAAATAACGAAGTAACCGTAATGAAATCAAGCGGTGTGAGCCTTTATAAAATGATGTTGCCCGTTTTAATTGTATCATTTTTGATAACTTGGCTACTTATAATCTTCAATAACGAGGTTCTCCCGGATGCAAATCACAGGTTAAAGGTTCTTATGATAGATATACACCGAAAGAAACCAACGCTTACGCTTAACCCTGGGATATTTTCAACCGATGTGACTGGTTATGCGATACTTGTAAGAAAAACACATGAACATACGAACGAATTTGAAGATGCGACGATTTACAATTATTCCGACCCGATGAAGCAGATCGTGATTACAGCCAAGAAGGGAAGAATTTCGTTTACGCCCGATTACAAGAAATTGATAATGGACCTTGAAAATGGCGAAATACACGAACAAGATGCGGAGAATAAAAACATCTACAGAATTGTGAAATATGAAAAATATAGAGTTGTCATGGAAGTTCAGGGTTTTGGGTTTGAGCGTTCCTCGGGTAATGCATTTCAGCGTGGCGACAGAGAATTGAGCGCAAAAGATATGTTAAGGATAGTTGACAGCTTGAGGAACATACAGAGAAAAATTTACGAGAGTTTGAATTCAATAGCATTGACAAATTTCAAAAACCCGTTTGAAGGTAAAACGATTCTTCCTACTTCATTTTATCAACGACCGAGGGTTGATTCTGTAAGTGATTACGAGGCAATGGTATCAGCGTCGCAAAAGCTAATAAGTTTGAACGCCATCTTAAAAAACTATATCACTCAAATTGAATACTATGATCGTTCAATTGACGCTTATATGGTTGAGGTTCACAAGAAATATGCTATACCATTTGCTTGTGTTGTCTTTGTTTTAGTTGGTGCACCTCTTGGGATGATGGCAAGACGAGGGAATTTTGGAGTTGCTGCAAGCTTAAGCCTTGCTTTCTTTCTTTTCTACTGGGCTTGCTTGATCGGTGGCGAAAAACTTGCCGACAGAGATATATTATCGCCTTTCTTGAGCATGTGGATAGCAAATTTCGTCGTAGGGACTTTGGGAATCTATCTGACGATACGCATGGGAAAAGAATCCATGATCATTGATTGGTATAGCATAAAGGAAATAATACCACCAAGGATAAAGACATGGCTTGGAATCCCAGAAGAAGAAATTTTAACCGACAGATATGCAAGATAAAATCAAAATAATTGACATATACACGACAAAGCAATTCTTACAGATGATAATTTTCGGGCTCATCGCCTTCATATTAATTTTCATCTTAGTTGACCTTATGGAAAACCTTGATGATTTCATAGACCAAATGGTGCCCACCTCAATAATTTTGAAATATTATCTCTACTTCACGCCTGAGATAATAAAGCTTACACTTCCTGTTGCAGTTTTACTTTCTTGTCTTTTCACGACTGGAAGAATGTCAAATTTGAATGAACTCACAGCGATAAAGGTTGCGGGTGTAAGTTTATATAGGTTTATGCTTCCATTTCTTGTGATCTCTTTTATTTTAAGTGTGATTTCAGTTTATTTCAACGCTTGGGTCGTGCCAAAAACGAACAAGAAAAAGTTGAACCTTGAAAGGGTCTATATGCGAAAACATCTTGAATCGTGGGGGAAATATAACATCTACATTCAAGACACATACACGCGGTTACTTTCCATCGGATACTTTGACGATGAATCAAACACAGCTCATAGGGTTGACATTCAGGACTTTGACTCTCTTGATGTCACTAAGATAGTAGCAAGATATACTGCCCCTGCTATGAAATGGGACAGCACACGGGATAACTGGTTGCTTATAAATTGCACATATCGTAAATTTGTAGACGGAAGGGAATTCTTAAATAAACTTGACACTTTAAATATCGGCAAATTAAATTTTAAACCGGTGGACATCAAACGCAAACAGATGAAACCGGATGAGATGAACGCAGATGAAATGTCGGAGTTTATCAAGGATCAAATAAGAAGCGGAAATGACCCATCAAGATGGTTAACTGATTATCACTCAAAGTTTGCTTTCCCGTTCTCAAACTTTATCGTTGTTCTCTTTGGCGTAGCGCTTGCCTCACAGAAGAAAAGAGCTGGTCTGGCGATGGAATTCGGACTGAGTTTATTAATAGCGTTCATCTATTTCATCTTTATGAAAATAAGCACATCCTTTGGTTATGCTGGACTTTTGAATCCATTCGCATCGGCATGGCTTGCAAACTTTGTCTTCCTTATTTGTGGAATAATCGTCATTCTAAAGGTTAGAAAATAAAAAAGAGAGATAAAAATGGGACAACAACAACTTCTTCTTCTGGTTTTGGGAGCAATTGTCGTAACCATATCTATAGCAGTGGCGATAAATGTTTTCATTTCAAGGTCCGGAGCAATAGCTGAACAATATCTCAACGATACGATAAACGACTGCTTAAGAATTGGTCAGCTTGCACAGGCTTGGGCGAGAAAACCAGTTGAACTTGGAGGCGGTGGATGGTCGTTTGAAAACTTCCAGCTCTCATATGTAAGCTTTCCTGAATCTACTAACTATGCAAAATATGAAATTAACCTTGCTACAAGAGATAGTATGATTATAGTTGGTCTTGTTACAACTGGTCAAAAAGTAGCTGTCACAGTTACGCACCACGAAATAAGCAAACCGAGAATATCAAGGTAAATTAAAACGATTCGCTCTGATAGATTATTTTCCCACCGAGAACGGTCATTAAAACACTTACATCTTTTATCCTTTCGGGTGAGATTTTGAATATATCCTCTGATAAAACTACAAAATCAGCAAGCTTTCCAACCGAGATTGAACCTTTTTCATTCTCAGCAAATTCAGCATAAGCATTGTTTATAGTATAGCACTCAACAGCTTCTTCAACCGTGATTTTTTGTTCAGGAAACCAACCCTCTGGATGTTTTCCATCAAGCGTTTGCCTTGTAACAGCTGCATAGATCCCAAGAATTGGGCTCAACGGTGCGACATTCCAGTCACTCCCAAAACAAAGCTTAACCCCACTGTCAAGAAATGTTCTGAATGCATAACTTGTTCTGCATCTTTCCTTACCAATTCTTTTCTCAGCCCATCTTCCATCATCAATTGCATGATATGGTTGCATTGATGCTATGACATTTAACTTCTTAAATCTTTGAAAGTCCTTCGGATGAATATGCTGAGCGTGTTCAATTCTAAATCTCCTATCCCATGTTGGATTTTTCTCAACGATTTTTTCAAAAATTGATAAAACCAAGCTATTTGCGCTATCACCGATCGCGTGGATTGAAAGTTGAAGTTTTGCCTTATCAGCTTCGGTAGCCCATTTTTCAAGACGACCATCCTGAACTATATCCGTTGCAAGACCTCGCGTATTTGGGTCTTCATTATACGGGTCAAAGAAAAGCGCTGTCATTGAACCCAATGAACCATCAGCGAATGCTTTTAAAGAGCCAATCCTTATAAACTCATTTCCAAACGGAACCTGAATTCCTAACTTTGCAAGGTCTTCCCATTGTGAAATAGGTAACCGTAAATAAACCCTTATTGTAAGCTCTCCCCTTTTGTAAAGCTCTTGATAAGCCCTTAAATCATCGCTCGTCCCGATGTCATGGATCCCTGTAAGTCCAAGTTTTTTTGCCTCCTCAAGTGCAAGCTTTATCGCATTGATTCTCTCCTCAAGTGTCGGCTCAGGTATGACCCTATAAACAAGCGACATTGCCTCATCCTTAAGAATTCCTGTTGGTTCACCATTTTCATCCCTTACGATCAAGCCCCCAGGTGGGTCTGGGGTTTCACGCGTTATCCCAGCAAGTTTCAAAGCAGCCGAATTTGCAAGCCCCATATGCCCATCATATCTTGTCACAAAGACAGGATTTTGCTGAGTAAACTGATCAATCCATTCCTTTCTTGGAAGTTCCCCTCCCCAAAGTTCATGGTCCCAGTCGCCACCTGTAATCCAGCGCCCGGGGTTTTTCTCAGCGTATTCCTTTATTCTTTTGGCAAATTCATCAGGCGTTTTAGCATCTCTTAAATCAACACTCATCAATTGAAATCCACCACTGACAAAATGAGTATGGTCATCAATGAAACCAGGCAACATAAGACGACCCTTCAAATCAACAACTTTAGTATTTTTACCTGCGTATTTTTTAATCTCCGTGTTTGTCCCAACACCGATAATTTTATCACCGAGGACTGCAACCGCCTGTGCGATCGGCTTTGATTTGTCAACTGTCCAAATTTTCCCGTTGATGAAAATTATGTCTGCTTTTGGCATTTGAGAGATGAGAATTTGTTGTGAAATGAAAAAGGCAAGGATAAAAATTTTAAATCTCATAAAGCCATTTTCCTTAATTTTTACAAATAATTTATCAACCTTTTGCTTCTTATTTTCTCCAGAATTACCCTCGCAATATCAAAACTAGCGGTGTGCGATAATTTAATTTTGCTTCGTATCTCTTCTATGTCCAACGTAAGGGCATCTCCTCTCTTCTCATTTGTTTTGAAATCGCTAAACCATCTTCTATGTTCTTCAAATTCCTTGCTCATTCAAGGCTCTTTTGAGTTAAGGAGGTTCATCTCCATGTTTTTTAACCTTTCACAGATAAAATCACAATATTCTGGAACAATTTCAAACCCCAAGAAATGCCTTTTCAAAGCTTTTGCAACTACGACAACCTGTCCCGAACCCAAAAAAGGGTCAAAAACGATATCACCTTCGTCAGACGCATAAAGAATTATCTTACGAACAAGGGCGGTAGGTAACTTCGTCGGCGTCTTTATCTTTCCCGTCCAATACTCCCTATTTATTATCCAGACATCCTCAGGATAGTGTTCTATCTTGTTGAACTTATATCTTTCCTCATCCTTGGCAACGAAAAGTATGTGGTAATGACTTGTGACGAACTTTCGCTTCGTGAAAACACCGAATTGATACTTCCAGATGATATGATTTATCGTTATAAAGCCGACCTCATCAAGCGCATTTAAAATGTCTTTTAAATTCGTCCAACCAGAGAAAACAAACATTGATCCAGTGTTCTTTAATACTCTATAAGCTTGTGAAATCCAATTAATTGAAAATTCATAGTATCTCTCCTTTGGAATTTCATTGTAACCTTCAAGAACCCTTGTTTTATCCCTATTATAGTTTGATCGCTTGGCTTTGAAATCAATTGCAAAAGGTGGATCAGTTATAATAAGATCAATGCACCCATCGGGCAATTTTTTCATAAGTTCAAGCGCATCACCGCAATAAATGTTGTCTATTTCAAATTCACCAAGTTTCACATCAAATCATCTATTTATTTCAAGTATCTTATATCTGACAATCCCAGCTGGGACCTTTACTTCAACTATTTCACCGACGCTTCTGCCAAGCAAACTTTTACCTATCGGGGATTGAATAGAGATTTTTCTCTCCGCTGAATTCGCCTCTTGAGAGGAGACAATAGTATATTCTATCTCTTGATTAGTGTTGAGATTCAGAACCTTAACTTTGGAATAAAGATAAACTTTATCCGTTGGCAAATCTTTTGTGTCTATTATCCTTGCTCTGGCAAGTGTTTCCTCCATCTTTTGAATTTTCATCTCAAGCAATTCCTGCTCATACTTTGCTGTTTCATATTCTGAATTCTCGGATATATCGCCATGAGCCCTTGCCTCAGCTATTTTTCTTGCTACCTCAGCTCTTCCCTTCGTTTTAAGCTCCCGAAGTTCACGCTGTAATTCTTCATATTTTTCACGCGTCAGATAAATTATATCTTTTTTTTCTTTCGCCATTTTTATCCGCTCTTTTATTTTTATTTAAACTCTAACTTTTAACCAGTGTTTCTTTATCACTTCAATTGATGGTTTACCATATGGAGAAAAATCCTTTTTAAGCGAATCACTTTCCAAATTCGCATTCCAGTTCCAAATGAAAACACCATCAACAAAATTCAGCTTGGAAATCATTTCAAGCGCTACATCATAACATAAGCTTTGTTCATCAAGGTCAAGGGCTTCTCCGATCTTCCATGGTTTCATACTCGCGCCATCCGTCGCAGGATAGCCGATCTCCGTGAAAATCAATTTTTTATCAATGTTTGACTCAACAAACCAACTCTTTAAATCATTCAAATAAGGTTGCCAACCCAGAACAATTTCATCATAAACTGGATCAGGTTTATTTGAAACTGGAGCAAAAAAATCTATCCCAACGAAATCTACCTTATCCCAAAATGAAACATTCCTATATTCATCAAAATTTGAAGCATAGATAATTTTACCGCTGTACACATTTCTTACGCTTTCAATCAAATCGGACCAATGCTTTTTCTCACCGCTTAATCCTGAAAGTTCCGTGCCTATGCAAAGCAACTCAACGCCAAGCATTTCGCTAACCCTAGCATAGTTTAAAACATACTTTGAATAATTCCTAAACCAAGCGGAAACATCAAATGGTTTTATCTTTGTCCTTGAAACATCATCGTTAGAATCAACATGAATTTTAAGCATCACACCAAAACCTTTCGTATGGGCATACTGAACGATTTGAGAAATAGAATAAATGCTCGGGCTCTTATTAATATCTTCAAACACTGCTGTATCAGAGAAATTTTTCTGATAAAGCGTAACGACAATTGAAACCCAGTTTGCACCGGATGTGCTCATTGTGTCAAACGAGGCCCTTGCGTAATCACTTCCATATTCAGTCCTTTTCCAAGAGACGAAGTTAAAACCTCTTTTGTAAATTTGAATTTTTTCAGTTTTCTCGCCTTTGACCGTTACGATAAAATCACATCCATTTAAAATGAACAGGATGAAAATTAAAGCTTTTCTCAATCTGTAGTTGATCAAACCTGTGTCCCACCAACTGTCATTTCACTTACAAGAATTGTTGGTTGTCCAACCCCAACTGGCACATATTGACCATCTTTGCCACAAGTTCCGGTCCCCTTCTCTATTTCAAGGTCATTTCCAACGCCGATAACTTTTCTCATAACCTCTGGACCATTTCCAATTAAATTAGCACCGCGAATTTGATGTGTTATCTCTCCATTTTCAATTAAATATCCCTCGTTTATCTCAAAGACAAAATTTCCACTGACTATATCAACCTGTCCACCGCCAAGCGACTTGGCATATATTCCGAACTTAATACTTTTAATGAGGTCGGATGGGTCATCTTTTCCAGCGTCAATAAATGTATTTCTCATCCTTGGAAGAGGATAATGTCTATATGATTCCCTGCGACCGTTTCCTGTGGATTCAAGATTCAAAAGTTTCGCGTTCAATTTATCAAGCATGTAATTTTTGAGAACTCCGTTTTCAATTAAAACCGTTCTCTGCGTTGGCGTTCCTTCGTCATCAATTGCAACCGAACCTCTTGAATTCGGCACAGTCCCATCATCAATTATTGTTACAAGCTCTGAACAAACCTTTTGTCCCAATTTACCGGAATAAACCGAGATACCTTTCCTATTGAAATCGCCCTCAAGACCATGTCCAACAGCTTCGTGAACGAGAACACCACCCCAACCCGATTTGATTAAAACCGGGAAATTTCCCGCAGGCGCTGGTTTAGCATAAAGCTTTGAAACAGCTTGTTTTGCTGAGTCAACGCCAAATTTCTCTGGCGGGTTTTCAAGCAAGAAATCGTATCCATATCTTCCACCAAGATAACTCACCCCCATTTCCCTCAAGCCATCGGAGATAGCAACCGAGGTTATAAAAATTCTAAACAAAGAATCATCGCTTTCAACACACACCCCTTCGGAATTTGCAATCCAGAAATATCTCGCACTTTCAAAATAATTTATATCAACTTGTTTTATTCTACCGTCATAACTTCGCGCTGAGTCGTTCGCACGCCAAAGCCATTCAATTTTTTTATCAATGTCAAGAAGATAAATCGGTCTTTCAACTTGAAAATTTTGCTCAACTCTCTTTCTCGCCTCAAGATTTACTGCTTTGTTTCCAATCCCTGAATCAGCCACATAAGATGCGACATCTGCAACTTCAAGAATCTTTTCAAACCTAAAGTCATCGGTGTAAGCATATCCCGTCTTAGACCCTGAAATCACCCTGATACCAAGTCCAGGGGATATACCGTAGTTTAGGGATTTAATTTTGTTTTCCGATAAATTTATCGCGAGTTCAATTCTATACTCAAAATATATCTCTGCAAAATCACCACCCTTTGAAAGCGCCCTTTCTATCACTTTTTTCATTTGGGATGGCTCAAGTATTTCGGGATAGGAAAACATCATTTCTTCTCGTTATCGTTTTTTTCGTTCATCAGGATCAAGTGACCGAGTTTATCTCGCTTTGTCCTCAGATAATTTATGTTTACCTGATTGGGTTCAATCTCAATCGGAACTCTCTCAACGACTTCAAGACCATAACCAGCCAGTCCGACAATTTTTTTGGGATTGTTCGTCAAAAGGCGCATTTTTCTCACTCCAAGATCAACGAGTATTTGCGCGCCAATTCCATAGTCTCTCAGGTCGGGCTTAAAACCAAGCATTTCGTTTGCTTCAACAGTGTCTTTCCCTTCATCTTGCAATCTATAAGCTTTAATTTTATTGACAAGCCCAATTCCCCTTCCTTCTTGTCGCATATAAAGCAACACTCCTCTTCCTTCCCGTTCAATCATCTTCATAGCTGAATGGAGCTGTTCTCCACAGTCACATCTAAAAGAGCCAAAGACATCACCAGTGAGGCACTCCGAGTGAACACGGACAAGGACTGGATCGCCATCGTCAATTTTCCCTTTAACAAGAGCGACATGGACTTTCCCATCGGTTAAACTTTCATAAAGGTGGAGATCAAAGAATCCATATCTTGTTGGAAGTTTTGTTGTTGTTATTTTTCTTACGAGTTTTTCTCTTTTAAGCCGATAGCTTATGAGGTCTTTTATGGTTATAATTTTCAAGCCGAATTTTTTTGCGATTTTAAATAGGTCTGGGACGCGAGCCATCGTTCCGTCGTCATTCATAATCTCACAAAGCACGCCCGCTGGATAAAGCCCAGCAAGGCGCGCAAGGTCAACTGCTGCTTCAGTATGCCCAGCTCTTCTCAAAACCCCACCTTCAACAGCTTGAAGTGGGAAAATATGCCCAGGTTTGGCAAAATCGCTTGGCTTTGAATTTGGATCAACAATCGCTTTTATTGTCGCTGCTCTATCAAAAGCGGAAATGCCAGTTGTAGTTCCTTTCAGATAATCAACGCTCACAAGAAAAGCCGTCCCGTGCCTTGCCGTGTTAAACTCAACCATCGGTTCAAACTCAAGCTCGCGAGCCCTATTTTCAGTTATCGCAACACAAATTAAACCGCGACCATACTTAGCCATAAAATTAACGCTTTCTGGCGTCACCTTTTCAGCTGCCATTATAAAGTCACCCTCATTCTCCCTGTCCTCATCGTCAACAACTATCACAATTTTCCCAGCGCGTATGTCTTCAATCGCTTCATCTATCGTGTTGAATTTCTCCATTGGCATCATGTCTTCACCTCCATTATCGTTGATTAAAAAATTTTAGGGACAGATAAATCTGTCCCTTAAAGAAAAAGCAACAAAAAAGAAATTTTAATTTTAACCCTCACGAGTCACAACAGCGATTGCTGTCTTCTCAAATTTTATCTTAACCCCATCATCAACCTCAAGCAAAACCGTCCTATCATCAAGCCCGACAACTTTCCCATGGATACCGCTTGAGGTTATTACCTTGTCTCCCTTTTTGAGGGATTCAATTAGTTTCTGATGTTCCCGTGCTCTCTTTTGCTGGGGTCTAATTATGAGAAAGTAGAAAATCAAAAATATCGCAAGAAACATTATAATCGTACTGATCAAACTGCTCGTCGCATCTGGCTGAGCTTGAATTAAAAAAAGCATAACGCTTATCCTCCGACATTAATTTGCACACCAATTTGGTTTTAAGATAAAAAAACGAAACGAGATTTCAAAATTTTTTTCTTGCAAAATGCATATCAAATTTGTATATTTTAATAAACTCATTGGCAAAGAAAGGTTTCGGAAATGGACGATCTTGGCAAGCAAATAAGTTTGATTCAACCATCGTTCGTTTCTTACTTTGTTTCCTTCCAAGTTTACTTTTACGCTTACTACTTCGCCCAGTGGTGGCGCAACCACTGGGCATAAACACCCCTCACAACAATATCGCCTACTTTTAAATTCATATCAAATCAAAAACAAAATTAAAGGAGGTAAAAACAAATGATCGTTGTTATGGAACCTGATGCAACCGAAGAGCAAATCCATAATGTGATAAAAGTTCTAAATGACTACGGCTTTGATGTCCACAGGTCAACTGGCGTTTCAAGGACAGTGCTTGGGGCCATAGGTGTAAAACCAGAATTTGATCACAGAAACATTCAGCTTTTACCAGGGGTTGCAGAGGTTTACAGAGTAACCGAACCTTATAAACTTGCGAATCGTGCTTTTAAACACGAAGGCACACTCATTGAATTAAAAGGCGTCAGGATAGGAAGTAATATTGAAGAGGTCGTTGTAATGGCTGGACCTTGTGCGGTTGAAAGCGAAGAGCAAATTTTCACAATCGCTAAATTCGTTGCCGAACAAGGAGTTAAAATTTTAAGAGGTGGTGCATTTAAGCCCAGAACTTCACCTTACTCATTTCAAGGGCTTGGCGAACAAGGGCTTAAACTTCTAAGAAGTGCCGCTGATGAATACGGACTTCTCGTCATAACCGAGGTGCTTGATACAAAAGATATCCAACTTGTGGCAAAATATGCCGATATACTCCAAGTAGGTGCGCGAAATATGCAAAACTTCGCCCTTTTAAAAGAACTTGGAAAAATTGATAAACCAGTTATGTTAAAACGTGGGATGTCCGCAACAATTGAAGAGTGGTTGATGGCTGCTGAATACATTCTCTCAGGTGGTAATCACAAAGTTATCTTATGTGAAAGAGGAATAAGAACATTTGAAACATCAACAAGGAATACGCTTGACATAAACGCCATACCTGTGGTCCACAAAAAAAGTCACCTCCCAATAGTTGTTGATCCATCTCATGCAACAGGGCTAAGGGATAAAGTTATACCAGTTGCAAGAGCAGCTGTTGCTGCTGGAGCGGATGGTTTAATAATTGAAGTTCATCATCAACCAGAAAAAGCAAAATCGGACGGACCTCAATCACTTTACTTTGAACAATTCGTCCAACTGATGAAAGAGGTCAGGAAAATAGCCGAAGCAATAGGAAGAAAAATAGCATAAATTTACTATGTTTAGAAAAATTTCAATTATCGGAACAGGCTTAATTGGCGGTTCGCTCGGTTTGGCATTTAAACAAATGAGAAATTTAAAAGTAGTCGGTTTTGACACTAATACGCAAGCGCTTGAAAAGGCAATTGAAATAGGCGCAATTGATGAAGGGATAAGTTCAATAGAAAACGCTGTGAATGATTCTGATGTGATTTTCTTGTGTACCCCACTTAACGAAATTATAAAGTTGCTTCCGTTGGTTTCAAAATTTGCCAAACTTGGGACAATAATAACAGATGTTGGTAGCGTAAAAAAAGCAGTGCTTGACGCGGCAAAAAATATAAAAAACGATGTCTATTTCATCGGCGGACACCCAATGGCTGGCTCAGAAAAAAAAGGCATTTCATACGCTGATCCTTTTCTCTTTCAAAATGCCGTCTACGCACTTTGCCCAGGTCCAGATGTGCCGATAAAAGTCATAAACGATTTAACAATTTTGATAAAATTAACCGGAGCCAATGTCGTATTAATTGACCCAGAAATTCACGATAAAATAGCTGGATACATAAGCCACTTGCCACAATTGCTCGCTGTCTTGCTAGTTAACACCGCTGGCGATTTGGGAACTGAATACCTAACACTCGCTGGCGGTGGCTTTAGAGACCTTACAAGAATAGCATCAAGCCAATTTGAAATATGGAACGATATAATTTCACTAAACAGAGAAAAACTCCTTGAGGCAATTGATGCCTTTATAGTTGGACTTAACAAATACAAGTCATATCTTTTGAACAACGAAATTGAAAAATTTAGAGATGAATTTGACAGGGCTTTCAAACTTAGAAACGAGATACCTTTAACCGCGAAAGGTTTTATACACAAACTATATGATGTTTTTATCGTGGTTGAGGATAGACCCGGGGTTTTGAGCAAAATTTCCACTGCACTTTATGAGGGCGGGCTAAATATAAGAGACATTGAACTCCTGCGCGTCAGAGAAGGCATTGGTGGAACTTTCAGAATTTCATTTGAAAGCGAAAGGGACGCAAACAAGGCGATTGAAATAATAAAATCACTCGGTTACAAGGTCTTCACGAGATGATTGAAAAATTTTTGAACATATTCAAGAAAAGAAAAGAAGAGGAAACGCTTGAAATAAAATTAACACCACGAACACTCATTGTCCTATGTGGCGTTGCCGGTAGCGGTAAATCAACCTTTGCCAAAAAATTCTTCAAAAAAACACAAATCGTCTCGTCCGACCATTGCAGAGCAATGATATCAGATAACCCAGCAAACCAGGCGGTTTCAAAACATGCCTTTGATTTGTTTTATTTCATCATTGAAAAAAGATTGCTCGTGGGTCGGCTCACCGTAGCGGATGCAACATCTCTCTCCAAAGAAACAAGGCAAAAACTGATTGAAATCGCAAGAAAATACGGCTTTAAAGTCGCAATAATCGTCTTTGACATACCCATAGAAATCTGCATAGAAAGAGACCAAAAAAGAAAACGGAAAGTAGGTGAGGAAGTGATCAAATATCAATATGCAAACTTCATTGAAGCAAAGAAATCAATACCGACGGAAGGATTTGACGAAATTTTCATCCTTAACGAAAAAACGCTTGACACTGCAATAATTAAAATCATCCCTACTCAAGCAAGTCCAAATAACTCAGCAAGTTTTTGATTACGTTTTAAAACCGTCATCAAGAAATTTTGCATTGAATAAACCTCAACAGCAAAGGCAAGGAAACCAAGGTATCCGAGAAGTGGCATTTCAAAAATTTTCGGTCCCGCAAATGGGATCGGCACAGTATAAATCCACCTTCCTATAGCCCAATAATTCCAAAACTCCCAAAGGATTCCACAAATTAGACCAGCTAAAAAAAGTGATAAAAGCGTTGTCATCTTCCCAGATTCAAACTCTCGGAATAAGCTCTCACCACCAAGTTTATAACTTATCGGCTCAAGCAGAAACGCAAACCCAACCCAAACAAGCGCAAAAAGATAAGAAGCAACTTCAGATGGTAAAACCAATGGAATTACAAGGCATAAAACTCCAACGATAAAGTAAATGGTTAGCTTTGTGTCCGTTGTTTTAGAGGGTTTCTTGTTCAAATTTTTAAACAAAGGATTTACAAGTTGGTTCGTCTCAAGTATCGCTGGGAAAATAGTCGCAAAAGACCAAACATAACCAAATGTCCTCGCAAGAGCGCTATCAGGTAAACCGACATAAAACCAATTTTTAAGGTGAAAATTATATGCCTCAAAAATCAACCAACAAAGCACAGACCAAGGCAACATCAAGATGAATTCATTTCTACGATTTTTTATGAGTGAGTTTCCGTAAAGCTTGAAATTCAACGCATCAACAAAGAGAATGTAACCAGTCCAAACTATCGGCGTGAAATAAATTCCAACAATTTTAACCCCCATAAAAAGCAAAATTTCAGCAAGTATGATTATAAAAATGCCGATGTATCCATAAAATGGCATATCCTGCTTTCAAATTTTTTTTAACTTATTTCAATATCATTGGGAAGTTCGTTAATATCGTCTGGTTTTATCGGAAAATGCGCGGAAAGAATTTTACCAATCTCATCCAAACCGAAAAGAAGTCCATCAAGATATTTACCTTCTTTAAATTTCTCAACCATCTTGTCGGCGATTTTCTGCCATGTTTCATTCTCAACCTTTGAGTTTATACCTTCATCTGCAATTATTTGTAGTTTCCTTTCAGATAATAAAAGAAAAATTAAGACGCCTGTCTTGTCCCTTGTTTTATCCATTCCGAGCCGATAAAACTCCCTCAATGCGATGTCAAAGATAGAAAGTTTTCTTTCAATCAAACTTCTTTTTTCACGGATTGAGACGCGAACCTCACCGCTTGTACTTTTCTCTATCTGTGCGATTTTTTCCGAAATTTTTTTCAAATCATCATTTGTGAAAATTTCTCTAACCTTAAGCATACGGGATTTGTGTTAATTTTATTTACCAGCTACTACTTGCTCCTCCGCCTCCGAAGCTTCCGCCACCGCCTGACCATCCACCACCTCCGAAACCGCCGGATGAAAACCCACCCCATCCTCCTCCTCTTCTTCTTTCACTCATTGAACCAAGCAACCACATCCAAAATAAAGCTGAGTCATACCCAGACGAATGAACGCTATAATGCCTAACGCCACGGATAAGCGACAAAATAAAGGTCAAAAAAATGAAAGCAATAATGATCAAGACGAGAATCGCTCCGAAACTTGTCTCAGGGCGTTTGCGAGGATCAGCTTTAAACTCACCTTTTGTAGCGGAAATTACCGCATCAATTCCTTCATTTATGCCGTTGAAATAATCACCCCGCCTAAATTTAGGGCGAACTATATTTCTCAAGATTTGATCGCAAAGCGCATCTGGCAATGCACCTTCAAGACCATAACCAACTTCAAGACGCATCTTCCTATCTTGAATCGCTATCAAAAAAAGAACGCCGTTGTCTCTTCCCTTTTGACCGAGTTTATTCTCTTCAACAACTTTCATTGAGAAGTCCTCAAGATCTTCCCCTTCAAGAGAAGGTATAATCAAGACAGCAATTTGATTCGTAGTCTCCTCTTCAAATTTTCGTAACTTTTCTTCAAGGAAATTAACCTGTTCCGGTGTTAAGACACCGACAAGGTCGGTCACGCGCTGTCTTAACTTTGGGATTTCAATCGCAAAGGAAAACGATACAAGCAATAAAAGAACCAAAAAAGCGGAATTTAATCTTCTCACATCGCAAATGTTTTTGTTGTAGAGCAAAATTTTATCCTCGTCCGTCAACTCTTTCCTTTTCAATCGCCTCCACAACAGCAATAGCTGCCATGTTGACTATCTCACTGACCTCGGCACCCGTTTGAAGCACATGAACTGGTTTCTTCATCCCCATAAGTATAGGACCAATTACATCAGCGCCACCAATTCTATAGACAAGTTTATAAGCGATGTTAGCTGAGTTCAGGTCTGGGAATATCAGAACATTGGCTGGACCTTTGCCTTTAAGAGTTGAGAACGGATACATTTCATCAATTATCTCTGGAACGACAGCGGTATCTGCCTGCATTTCCCCATCAACGATTAAGTCAGGGGCTTTTTGCCGTATGATTTCAACCGCCTTTTTAACCTTAAGCGAATACGGGTTCTCGGTGCTTCCGAAGTTACTAAACGAAAGCAAAGCCACAACCGGCTCAATATTAAATCTCCTTGCCGTCTCAGCCGAAGCTATCGCAATTTCGGCGAGTTCCTCCGGTGTTGGATCAATATTTACGGTCGTATCAGCAAAGAAAAATGTCCCCTTCTTTGTAATCATTATGTAAAGACCCGAAACCCGTGTAAATCTCTCATCCATTCGTATTATTTGAAGCGCTGGGCGAATTGTGTCCGGATAGTGAGATGTCAAACCAGATATCAAACCATCCGCATCACCCATTCTAACCATCATTGAGCCGAAATAATTTGGCAAAGTCATAATTTTATACGCTTCTTTCAATGTTACACCCTTGCGCTGACGCAAACGATAATACTCTTGAACATATTCTTCAAATCTCGGATACTTCATCGGTTCAACGATTTGAATCTCTTTCAAACTTAATTTATTTTCCTCTATCCTTTGCCTTATCACATTTTCAGAACCAATCAAAATTGGCTTCGCTATTCCCTCATCAATGAGGATTTGACTTGCTTTCAAGATTTTCACCTCTTCTCCTTCAGGGAAAACGATTCTCTTTGGATTTCTCTTAGCTATAGCAAATATCGGTCTCATTATTTCCCTTGAGATACCAAGACGAACCTCAAGTTGATGTTTATATTCCTCCCAATCTTTTATTTCAACTCTTGCGACACCGCTTTCAATTGCTGCCTTAGCCACGGCTGGCGCAACCCAAGTTAAAACTCTTGGATCAAACGGCTTAGGGATTATGTAATTTCTTCCAAATTCAATTTTCTCTCCACCATAAGCCCTTATCACGGAATCCGGAACATCTTGCTTCGCAAGTTGTGCCAGTGCACGAGCAGCAGCAAGTTTCATCTCCTCGTTTATAGACCTTGCCCTAACATCAAGCGCCCCTCTAAATATAAATGGAAAACCAAGGACATTGTTAACTTGATTCGGATAATCTGACCTTCCAGTTGCCATTATGATATCGTCTCTTGCCTCAATTGCATCTTCATAGGAAATTTCTGGATCCGGGTTCGCCATTGCGAAAACAATCGGATTGTCAGCCATCGTTTTAAGCATTTCCTTCGTAACGACATTTCCAACTGAAAGTCCAACGAAAACATCCGCCCCAACAAGCGCATCTTTAAGCGTTGCTCCATCGGAAAATTTATCTGTCGCAAATTCTTCCTTGTAAGGATTCATATCCTCTTTTCTTCCCTTGTAAATAACACCCTTCCTATCGCACATAACTATATTTTCCTTTTTAACCCCGAGCAATACATAAAACCTGGCACAAGCAATCGCAGATGCGCCCGCGCCGTTAAAGACGACCTTAACTTCATCAATTTTTTTACCAGCAAGCTCAAGTGCATTCAAAAGCGCAGCTCCACTTATTATCGCAGTCCCATGCTGGTCATCGTGAAAAACGGGGATATTCATCCTTTTTTTCAACTCTTCCTCAATGTAAAAGCATTCCGGCGCCTTGATATCTTCAAGGTTTATCCCCCCAAATGTCGGTTCAAGCGAAGCAATTATCTCAATCAACTTATCAGGGTCTTTCTCGTTTATTTCAATATCAATCGCATCAATATCAGCAAATCTCTTGAAAAGGACCGCTTTCCCCTCCATCACTGGCTTTCCAGCAAGAGCCCCGATGTCCCCAAGCCCCAAAACCGCTGTCCCGTTTGAAATAACCGCAACAAAATTCCCCTTCATTGTATACTCATACGCAAGGTCAGGATTCTTATAAATCTCCCTGCACGGCTCCGCAACCCCAGGTGTATAAGCAAGCGAAAGGTCCCTTTGCGTCAAACACGGTTTTGAAGGAATAACTTCAAGTTTACCTTTCCTCCCTTTACTGTGATACTCAAGAGCTTCCTCACGACGAACTTTGACTCCCATAGTAAGGTCCTCCCCTTTAAAATTTGTTTTTAAGATGTGCGAGGTGCTTCTTTAAATTTTTCAAATCTTTTTCCATTTCCTGCGAAATTATATTTTTCATAGATAATTTATCAAATCAATTCATCTCTTCAAAACTATCTTTGCCCTTGTAAAAGTCGTGTCAATAGAAACAACTTTATCAGCATCAGCAATGTAAATCATACCATATTTTAAATCAATGCTCCTCGGAAATTTCAACCCGCCAAATTCATCTGCCTCAAAAGTTTTTTCAACTTTTTCACCCCTGACCTTAACGACAGCTTTAAGCCCAACATCGGCAACATAAATTGAATTTGAAACGGAATCATATTTCAAATCCACGGGAGCGACAAATTGACCTTTGATGCTTCTTAAAAATTTATTTGAACTTTTTGAATAAACAGCTATATGACCAAGCGTCGGATCAGCACAATAAATGTTGTATTTATCAGAAGCTATAGCAGTTGGAAATTTCAAATTTTCTGGATCTGTAAATGATGACATCAATCTGAAATCGCGATTGAAAATTTTAATTGCCGATCCATCAATTACATAAATCCTTTCCGCATCAGCATAGATATAATTGGGCATCTTGACCATAAACTGAGCCACTTGTAAAGTTCTCTTTGGGTAAACCACAATTATCTTGTCAATATCACCGATGTATAAACCATCGTCATGATACATCAACCCACCGCACCATCTCAAATAAGTGAATTTGTTCAATAGATTTCCCCCGGTATCAATTACTTGAACATGGGAATAAACATCGCTTGAAAGAGCAAATCTTGCACTATCAATTATGGCGATTGAGCTTATGTGATCTATTATCGGCTCCTTGAGCTTTTTCAAATCGTCAATGCTTTTATACCTCTCATTTGAAGAAATTATGAAATAATCAAATTCGGTTTTCCCCTCACTAACGCCGATCACGATATAACCCGACCCAAAATACAGCTTCTCCTCAAGATACTTCTTTTTGTTGAAGTAAATAGAATATCTACCGTTGGAGACAACCACCTCAATCGTGTTAAAATTTCTTCGCGAATCCGGGAGCGAGACGAACTTATTTATTTTCTCATCACCGTTAAGCCCAATTAAACCGGTGTAAAGTGCATTTTTATAAAACTTCACGAAATTCCCCGTCATCCATGTGAAGATATCATACAGGTTAAACATCAAAATCATGTTTTCCCCTGAGAAACTCAAATTTATCCTATAATTTGACCTTGGCGGAATTATAAAGTTCAAGCCGATATAGTTTGTCTTGCCTATGGCTGAAGACACCAAACGTCCCTTTTCAACTCGCCACTTCCCTGAAATCTCAATCCACTCGCTTTTCAAACTCCCGGAGAAATCATCCGAGAACCATATGTTTTGTGAGATCAATTCGGTACACAGGATTAAAAGCGGGAGAAAAAATTTTGACATCTTCACTTGTTTCCGAAGTTATTTTTTGCCATCTATCGTTAAAATGCTGAAAAAATGTGATAAATTCAAGCCAAAGATGGGTCAATTAGTCCAAGTTTTATCAAAGCGTTATAAGCAGCTGACTTTTCTGCTTCCTTCTTACTTTTGCCAGTTCCAATTCCCACAACTTCTCCCCCGAGTAAAACTTCAACAGTGAAAGTTCGCTCGTGCTCTGGACCCTCAATCTTTACAACTCTATAACTTACATCAAGATTAACCTTGTGGGAGTACTCAATCAGTATGCTTTTGTAATGCTCCCTTGTCGTCTCATAAAATTTTGCGTCAAATTCGCCGATTTGTTCCTTAAAAACCCGTGTTAGAAAAGTTTTCACCGCTTCAAATCCAGAGTCAAGATAGATAGCAGCAACTACAGCCTCAAAAGTATCAGCAAGTAGGGAATTATACCCTTGCATAAGTGCCCTTCGTGCGGAATGGCTTAAAAGTATGAACTCGTCAAGTTTGAGCAAGTATGCATACTTTATCAAAATTCCCTTATTTATTACACGAGACCGCAGGCGCGTCAACCTCCCCTCCGACGCCTGCGGATACGCTTTATAAAGCAATTCCCCAGCAACAAGATTTAAAATTGAATCACCCAGAAATTCAAGCCGTTCATTTGATTCAAGCCGTAGCTTGAACTTATTTTTCGCTATCGGCACAAAAGAACGATGAGTCAACGCCTGAACAAAAATATCCCTATTTTTTATCTTCAACCCGAGAATTTTTTCAAGCTCCTTGAACTTCTCATCGCTTATTATATCAACCTTCGGCTTAAAAAGCGATTTTAACTTTCGTATTAAACCTAACAAAATCACTCTTCAAACTTTTTGAAAACTATTGAAACATTGTGACCACCAAAACCAAAAGAATTTGAAATCGCTGCTTTTACTTCTCTATCTATCGCCTTGTTCGGAACATAAAACAGATCGCATTCTGGATCAGGATACTCATAATTTATCGTCGGATGAATCTTTCCGGTGGTGATTGAAAGTATTGTAGCTATTGCCTCAACAGCACCTGCTGCGCCGAGTAGATGCCCTATCATTGACTTTGTTGAATTAACAGCAAGTTTATAAGCGTGTTCCCCGAAGACGGTTTTTATCGCCTGTGTCTCGTTCTTATCATTCTCTTTCGTTGAAGTTCCATGAGCGTTTATGTAATCAATATCCCCGGGCAAAAGCCCAGCATCTTTTAAAGCCATAGACATTGACCTTACCGCACCTTCGCCGTTTGGAGCTGGCGCTGTTATATGATATGCATCCGCTGTAAGACCAAAACCAGCAACCTCTGCATAAATTTTCGCTCCACGATTTAAAGCATGTTCAAGCGATTCAAGTATTAAAGTTCCAGCTCCCTCACCCATAACAAAACCATCACGCTCCGCATCAAAAGGTCTACTTGCTTTCTCAGGGGCATCATTTCTTGTTGAAAGAGCTCTCATAGCGTTGAAAGAACCAACCCCCATAGGGCAAATCGCAGATTCTGCCCCACCAGTTATTACGACATCAGCAAGACCGCGCTCAATCAACATAACCGCATCGGTAATAGAATTTGCGGAACTTGCACAAGCTGAAACAGTTGCATAGTTTGGCCCTTTATATCCATATCGGATTGAAATATAACCTGCTACTATATCAATTATCATCATCGTAACGGTAAAAGGACTTATATGTCTCGGTGACCCAGTTTTAAAAAGAAGCTCATGTTGAGTGTGATATGTCCACATTCCACCGATACCTGAGGAATAAACTACAGCGACTCTTTCTTTATCTATTTTTGAATCTGAGTTAAGACCTGCATCTTGAATAGCCATTTCAGTCGCTGCCATCGCAAATTGAGTGAATATGTCCATTCGTTGCGCAAGCTTTCTGTCCATGTAATTCAACGGGTCAAAATTCTTTACCTCAGCTGCAAACTTCGTTGCAAAATTTGTCGTATCAAACTTTGTTATATATCCAACTCCACTTTTCCCATCAAGCAGGTTTTTCCAAAATTCTTCAATTGTTAATCCAACTGGCGATATTACGCCCATTCCAGTTACGACGACCCTTTTACGGTTTCGCATAATTTGTTACTTAACTTTTGTTTTAACAAAAAACAAGGGGCGATTTAAATCGCCCCCGCAGTAATTACGCTTGCCCAAGCTTTTGCTTCAAATAATTGATAGCATCGCCAACTGTTCTTATCTTCTCAGCATCTTCATCTGGAACCTGAATCCCAAATTCCTTCTCAAATTCCATCACAAGCTCAACCGTGTCAAGCGAATCAGCACCAAGATCATTGATAAAAGACGCCTCCGGCACTACCTTATCCTCACTCACATTAAGCTTATTCACGATTATCTGCTTGACCTTTGCTTCAATGTCCATTTCTGTCCTCCTTTTTGTTTTTTTATTTTCTTGTTATGCGGTCAAACCACCATCAACGACAATTACTTGCCCGGTTATATAATCTGCTTCATGGGAAGCGAGAAATTTAACGACATAAGCTATTTCCTCCGGCTTTGCAATCCTCTTGGCAGGAATAAGCTCAAATAGACGCTTTTTTTGCTCTTCACTTAATTTTTCGGTCATCTCGGTCTCTACATAACCTGGTGCAACAACATTGACCTGTATGTTTCTTGAAGCTACTTCCTTTGCAAGTGCCTTCGTAAAACCGATTATCCCAGCCTTTGAAGCAGCGTAATTTGCCTGCCCAGGATTACCAATTAAACCCACAACTGAAGCGATGTTTATTATCTTGCCCGACCTCTGACTTATCATATGCTTTATAGCTGCCTTAGTAAAGTTAAAAACACCTTTTAAATTTGTCTCAATAACCTCATCCCAATCCTCTTCGCTCATCCTAAGTAAAAGATTATCACGAGTTATTCCTGCGTTATTAATAAGTATATCAATTTTGCCAAAATTTTTCAAGACCTCATCAACAACCCTTTGAGCATCTTCAAACTTTGCCGAATCGGCTTGAATCGCCAACGCTTTTGAATTCATATTTAAAATTTCATTGACAAGTTCCTGTGCTTGTGCGGAGGAGCTTTTATAAGTTATCGCGATTGAGCATCCTTCCAAAGCAAGTGCCTTAGCGATCGCCCTTCCGATTCCCCTTGAACCGCCAGTGATTATAGCTACCTTATCCTTTAAAGACGCCATAAAAATCCCTTATTTATTTTTTAGTTTCTTCCATTCATCGTAAATCCTCAACAACTCAGCATATCCATCCTCACCAAGGACATAGATAAATTCATCCTTGCATATCTCAATTACTGGTCCAGCGTGGTTATGTGTTGCTCTTAATCCACAATATGGTAGATCTTCAGCGTGATCATCATCATAAGTTAAAGCGCCCTCCCAGAAAGTTAAAGGATAAATACAGCAATAAAACGGCTTCAAAGCCCATTGATGCATACCGCTATTCACAGCGCTAACTTGCAGAACACAATATCCTTCTTTTGTTAAAAAAACGCATTTATCATTGTAAACATTCGTGCCGACACATTTGCCTGAGGGAAAATCCGGGTCTTCCCATTCCTCTTTCTCAAACCAGAGCTCAACATCTTTTGGTTGTGTTTCATCCATAAACTTTAAAATCAAGTCCTTATGCGCCAAAATTTTCTCCCGTTCCTTTAAATCCACATAAACTCCCCAGTAACAACAATTAGCGCGACAAACTGGAACATTGCAAAACGGGACAAATCCAGCACTGAAAACGATCGTATCTATTTTAAAATTCTTGACATAGACAAATTTACCTTGAAATGCGCCCCTTTCGGGTTCAACACCGACATTTAGCTCGCTCATACAAGCCCATCTTTTAAATTTTGTATATCGCTGAGTTTGTCAAAGCCGGCAACTTCAACATCTTCAAGCGTTCTTTTTATCAAACCTTGAAGGACCTTCCCCGGTCCAATTTCATAAAACTTCACAGCCCCGTCAGAGCGCATGTTTAGGATTGTCTGCGTCCAGAGAACTGGTTTCGTGATTTGAAGGTAAAGAAGGTCTTTTATTTCTTCGGCTTCAAATGTCGGTTTAGCAGTTACATTGAAATAGACGGGGATTTTTGGTTTTCTAAATTTTACCTCATCAAGGATTTTTTTGAGTTCATCTTTCGCACTTTCCATAAGTGGGGAATGGAAAGCGCCACTTACAACAAGTTCCTTCACCATTTTCGCACCCTCACGCTTTGCAATTTCCATCGCCATCTTTACCGCCCCAACCTCCCCAGAGATAACCACTTGACCTATAGCATTAAAATTAGCCGGCTGAACTATTCCATCTTTAACCTCCTCGCATATTTTTTTAACTTTTTCATCATCAAGCCCAACAATTGCTGCCATCGTCCCTGGGTTCTGCTCCCCGGCTTTTTGCATCAATTCACCACGAACTTTTACAATCATAAGAGCTGTTTCAAAATCTAAAGCATCTGCATAGACAAGAGCTGAATATTCCCCAAGCGAATGCCCCGCTGCCATATCCGCTTTTAACTTACCCTCAAGAAGTTTTGAAACAACATAACTATGGACAAAAATCGCTGGTTGCGTTATCCTCGTCTGCTTAAGCAATTCCTCTGGTCCTTCAAAACAAATTTTCTTCAACTCAAAACCAAGAATTTCCTCCGCTCTGTCATAAATTTCTTTAACTAAACTATTCCCCTCATATAAATCTTTTCCCATGCCGACATATTGAGATGCTTGACCCGGAAAAACAAAAGCGATTTTCATTTAGCGACATTGTTCTTTATTTTCAATTCCTCCGGTATCTCAAACCTTCTTGAATCCATCTCCTCGCAATATCTTGCGACATCTGGTCTTGGTTGCGGAGGATTTGGAAGCGACCATCTCATCAAAACAGCTCCCCAAGTGTAACCAGCACCAAAGGCAGACATAACTATTCTCTGCCCAGGTTTAAGTTTTCCACATTCCCAATACTCTGACAGACAAAGTGGAATTGTTGCAGCTGTGGTATTTCCGTATCTATCTATGTTTATCATCACCTTTGAAAGATCAAGCCCCATTCTTTCAGCTGTAGCCGTAATAATTCTCAAATTCGCCTGATGTGGAACAAGCCAATCTATATCATCTCCCCTTAACCCATTTCTTTCAACTATCTCGGCAGAAACATCCGCCATTCCGACAACAGCAACTTTAAAAACAGCTCTTCCATCTTGATAAATGTAATGCATTTTTTTATCAACTGTTTCGTAGGTTGGCGGATTTAAACTCCCACCCCCTGGCATGTAAAGATATTTTCCACCGGTTCCATCCATATAAAAAATATGGTCAAGTATTCCATACTCAGGGTCGTCGCTTGGTTCAAGCAAAACTGCCCCGGCACCATCTCCAAAAAGAACACAGGTGTTTCTATCCGTATAATCAACAATTGCGCTCATCTTGTCAGCGCCAACCACAAGAACTTTATTATAATTTCCTGATTCAATAAACTGCGCCCCTGTGATCAAAGCATAAATAAAGCCAGAACAAGCAGCTGATAGATCAAATCCCCAAGCCCTCTTCAAACCAAGCTTCTCTTGAATAACCGCAGCAGTTGACGGAAAGAACATATCAGGTGTAACCGTCGCAACTACTATAACTTCAATATCTTCCGGTCCAACACCGCTATTTTCAAACAATCTCTTTATCGCCTCAACCGCAAGGTCAGATGTTGCTCCCTTCTCAAGAATTCTCCTCTCTCTTATCCCAGTTCTCGTCCTTATCCATTCATCGCTTGTATCAACCATCTTTTCAAGATCAAAATTTGAAAGAACTTTCTCAGGAACATAATGACCAACAGCAGTTATAGTTGCTCTCCGTTGCCCCAATTTTACACCTCCGCTTTAATTTTGTAAGTTTTCAATGCTTCCTTAATTTTTTGATTGATTTTTTTGTAAACCGTTTCTTCAGCTCTGTAAATCATATTCTTAATCGCAACCGCAGTTGAACTCCCATGACCAATTATAGCAACACCATTCACACCCAAAAAAGGAACCCCACCATATTCTTGATAATCAAACTCTTTCAATGCTTTCCTCAAACCACGGGCAAGCAAACCAAAAGTCAACCTGCGGAATATATTCCTCATCGCATAATTTCTTAACTTCCTTTTCAAAACACCAAGAACGCTTTCGGCAAACTTCAAAACTATGTTCCCAACAAAACCATCACAAACGATGACATCCGCCTTCCCCAAAAGGATATCTCTGCCTTCAACATTACCAGCAAAATTTAATTTACTCTCCGATAAAAGCTGATACGCCTGTAAGACGACATCCCCACCTTTTGTGCTTTCCTCTCCGATGTTTAAAAGCGCAACCTTGGGATTCTTCTGTCCAAGTATTTCACTTGAATAAATACTCCCCATAATCGCAAATTCAAATAAATGATTCGGCTTACAATCAACATTTGCACCAACATCAAGCATTATACTTTTTCTTCCCGACTCGGTCGGGAAAACACTCCCAATCGTCGGTCTTGAAATCCCCTCTATTCGTCCAAGTATAAAAGTCGCTGCTGTCAAAACCGCCCCAGTATTGCCAGCGCTTGCAAAAGCGTCAACTTCACCATCGCTGTGAAGCTTCATCCCAACAACTATTGACGAGTTCTTCTTCCTCCTCAAAGCCACAGTAGGAATATCATCCATCCCTATCACCTGAGGCGCATCAACTATTGAGTAACTCAACCCAATGGTATCATACTTTCTCAGTTCATTTTTTATCTTCTCCTCATCGCCAACGAATACAATCTCAAAACGATTGTTAGATTCCCTTAAAGCCATAATTGCACCCTCAATCACATTCTCGGGTGCATAGTCCCCACCCATCGCATCAACAGCGATTTTAATCTTCTTTGAATTTTCCATCTCACAAAATAAATTCAATTGGAATTTCAAGGAATGTTGAAAGGGATATCAATTCAATGCCGTTCACGGGTTCCTCACGAAGCAAAAGCACACTAAAATCAGCGTCTTCGGAGATCAGCTCAGGCAAAACATTTTTCAGTTCCTCTTTATTTATCGCTCGCCCTGTCTTCATAAAATTGAAATTATTCTTTTGGAGTTATCACGGTTCTACCGTGATAATAACCGCATTTTGGACAAGCACGGTGAGGTAGCTTCGGCTCATGACATTGTGGACATTCGCTTAATGTTGGTGCTGTTGGTTTGTAATTGGCTCTTCTCTTGTCCCTACGCGACCTTGAATGTCTACGTTTTGGATTTGGCATATCAAATCACCTCAATTTTAGTTTTCACTTTTAAAGTTTTCATCTTCCATAAGTTTTAAAAGAGGAGCCCAACGCGGGTCTATCTCCTCAACTTTACAAGTACAAACCTCAAAATTTAAATTTTTACCGCATCTCGGACAAAGCCCAAGACACTCCTCATAGCATAGCAACTTCATCGGAACCGAAAGCAACACCATTTGCCTTACATCATCGGATATATCAATCTCATTCGTTTCAGGAGTTATAACCATAACCTCGTCCGGCTCATACTTCTTTGACTCTTCCTCGCTGTAAACATAATACATTCTATAACTGTTCTCAAGCACTAAATCAAAGTCCTCTACACACCTATCACATTGGAATCTGCCAACGGTGTAGATATTCGCTTTTAAAAAGATCTGTCGCCTTGACTTTTCAAGCGTAACCTCAACATAAACTGGTTTATTAAATCTCCGCTCGTCAATTTCAAGTTCCAATGGTTTCGTTACAAATGTATAATTGTGTTCCCCATCGGACAACTTTGAGATGTTGATCTTCATTAAAACCTCTGTCAGCTTTTTAAAAAATTTTTAAAAATATAAAGAAAAAATAAAACATAAGCAAGACAAATCTCATCCGATATACTTCCTAAATCTGAAAACGCTAAAGCCGAAGATTAAAACCCCGAAACAGAGGAGAACAATTATATTTGGGTAAAGTAGTTCAAACCCTGCCCCCTTGAGAAAAATCCCACGAAGGATCAAAAGGAAGTACTTCAACGGGATAAAATTAGTGATGAACCTTATCAGAGAAGGCATGCTTTCAACTGGGAATACAAAGCCAGAAAGGATTATATTTGGCATCGCAAAAAAATACGCTGTCATCAGCGCCTGTTGTTGTGTCCTTGAAACAACTGACGAAAAAATTCCTAAACCAAGCGTCGTCATAAGAAAAATAAATGTTGAAACGAAAAGCAAAAACAAACTCCCATGCATCGGAACCTTAAACCAAAACCTCCCTACAAGTATAATTGCTACCGCATCAAATAAACCAATTAAAATAAATGGCAAAATTTTACCTATCAACAACTCGTGACTTTTAATCGGTGTGACAAGCAACTGCTCAATCGTCCCTTGTTCCTTTTCCCTAACCATTGACATTGAAGTCATTATCAAGGTCACAGTTATAAGTATCATTCCAATCAAACCCGGCACAATAAAAACTGCTGACCTCATTTCAGGATTGAACCACACCCTCACTTCCGGTTCGCACATTGGAAGGGTTTTAAAACCCATTGATAATAATTTTTTCTCAACCAATGAGATAAATTTATCCCAAATCATGCTCACAAAAAACCCAAGCGCAATCGTAGCCGAGTTAGCATCGCTTCCATCAACAACAACCATAAGTTCAACCTTTTCACCTTTAATAATTTTTTTCTCAAATTCGCTTGGGAAAACTATAACTAAATTCGCCTTCCCCATCTTCAAAACATCATCAATTTCTCTTGAACTCTTAATATAAATCACAACATCAAATGTTTCCGTTGAATTTATCGCATTTACAATCTCGCTTGTCAAACGGCTTTTATCTAAATCAAAGACAGCAACGGGTAAATTCTTCACCTCAAATGTAGCAGCATATCCAAGTATGAAAAGCTGTATCACAGGAGCTATTATCATAATCCCCATAAGAAGCCGATTTCTGCGTATCTGTAAAATTTCCTTTTTGAAAACCGAAATTATTCTAAACATTAAATTTCACGCATCAATTTTCTTAACCTTAATGAAGCAACTACAAAAGTGAAAAAAATAAAAAACAAAAGAACAAAGACATACTCAACCTGCTCAAAAAGTCCATTCCCTTTCAAAATTATACCTCGTATCACATCAAGATAATATCTTGCTGGGACAAGATATGAAAGCATTTGCAAAACCCAAGGCATATTTCTTATCGGAAAAACAAAACCAGAAAGTATGAAAGTAGGAACAACCGTTGAAATAAAAGCTATCGCCATGGTTGATTGCTGAGACCTCGCAACGGTTGAAATTATCAAGCCGATGTTTAACCCACAAAAAATAAAAATAACCGTCACAAGCAAAAGAGAAAATAAATCGCCTTTGACTTTAAGGTTGAAAAGAATATAACCAGCAAGAAGGATGAGAACCGAATCAATGAAAGCAAGAACAGCATAAGGGATTAATTTACCGGCAATGATGAAATTTGGAGAAAGCGGTGTTGATATCAACCTCTCAAATGAACCCAGTTCCCTTTCCCTTGATATTGAAAGCGATGTCATCAAAACAGTCATCACCATCATGATCAATCCCATAAGCCCCGGGATGAAAAAATTTACACTCTTAAGTTCCTGATTAAACCAAATTCTCGGTTTCAGGTCAATTGCTGGGATATTTCTTCCAGTGATTTTAAAAATATAATTTTCAATTTCATCTCTTGAAAAACCTTGAACGATTTGTTGAACATAGCCAAGTACAACATTTGCCGTATTTGCATCGCTACCGTCAACTATTATCTGAACCTTAACAGGTCTTCCTAACTCAATTTCGTTTGCAAAATCATGTGATATAACTATTCCAACTTTTGCTCTGCCCGACACAAGAAAACCATCTATCTTCCTCAAATCATCAACATAGCCAACCAACTTGAAAAAACCAGAAGAAATGAACTCCCTTATGAATTCATCACTTAAACTTGTTTTACTCTGGTCGCATACGATAAGATTGATATTTTTGATGTCCATTGTAACCCCATATCCAAAAACTACAAGGAGAAAAATTGGTATGAAAATAATTATAAAGATGCTTCTTGGGTCACGACTTAGCTGGACGAATTCCTTTTCAGCTATATTAAATAGCGTTTTGATTTTTATTTTTCGTGAGAGCCACAAAAACATCTTCAATTGATGGTTGAATTTTTTCAACTTTCACATAAGCCAGTCCCTTTTTAAGCAAGAAATTGAGTATCTCTGGCATCTTCTCATCCGCATTCTCAACGACGATATGAACTGAATCACCAAATATGCCGACATCTTCAACAAAATCAAGCGACCTGAGCGCGTCATAACATTTCATCAAATCCTCCGGGATTATGCTTACGACTTCACCCCGCAGATATTTTTTCTTTATGTTTGTCGGTGAGTCAAGAGCGATTATCTTCCCGGCAGAAATAAAAGCAACTCTGTTACATCTTTCCGCTTCATCCATATAATGAGTCGTCACAAGAACGGTCTTCCCCTTAGCAGAGAGATTATATACAAGTTCCCAGAATTGCCTTCTTGAAACGGGGTCAACACCTGATGTTGGCTCATCAAGGAAAACAATTTTCGGCTCGTGGACTATCGCTGTGGCAAACGAAAGACGCTGTCTCCACCCACCCGATAAATGCATTGCAAGTGTCCTTCTATACCTTTGAAATGAAAGCTCTTCAATTATCTCTTCCGTTCGTTTCTTCGCTAATTTTTTATCATTGAGATAAATGCCAGCATAAAAACTTATATTTTCCTCCACGGTCAAATCATCATAAAGCCCAAACCTTTGAGACATATAACCAATTATTTTCTTGACCTCTTCCGGTTCTTTAAGTATGGAAAAACCACCGACAAGCGCATCCCCAGATGTCGGTTTCAACAAACCACAAAGCAAGCGCACAAGGGTCGTCTTCCCAGCTCCATTTGGTCCAAGCAAACCGAAAATTTCCCCCTTTTCAATTTTCAAACTAACTGAATCAACAGCTACCACATCACCAAAAACCTTTGTCAATTCAAATGTCTCAACATCAAACATCTTTTCCCCGTCATTTTATTATTTCAACATCAGCAGGCATTCCGGGTTTGAAAATACCCTTCTCATTTCTCACCTTTACTTTTACAGCATAGACAAGTTTTGTCCTTTCCTCCTTCGTTTGAACATTTTTTGGTGTAAATTCAGCCCTAGGCGAAACGAAAACAACCATACCTTTGAAAACTCTTTTCGGATAAGAATCAATCTTCACATCAACACTATCACCAAGCTTTACAAAGCCAAGCTCACTTTCAGGCAGATAAATGCGAATGTAAACCTCATCAAGGTTTGAAATCTTCGCTATTGGAACCCCTGGGGAAACAAACTCACCCAACTCAACAAACTTCGTCGTGACGAAACCGGATATCGGCGACAAAATTTTTGATTTTTTAATCTGTAATTCAACGCTTTTCATCTGAGCAAGTGCTCTTTGATAGTTGGCGAAAGCAATTTTTATCTCTTCTTCTCTAGCGCCACTTTTTAAAATTTCCAACTTTTTAACCGCCTCTTCATACTGTGACTTACTTGACTCATAAAGTGTCCTCGCATTGTCAAACTGTTCCTGAGTCGCGACATTTTCCTCATATAACTTTTTAATTCTCTCAAAATGTTTTTTGGTGTTTTCAAAATTTACCCTGGCACGCTCAACGGCTTGCTCCATTGCTTCTATTTCCTCGCGCCTTGCTCCTTTCAAAAGCAATTGATATTGCAACAAAAGTGCTTCCGCCTGCGACTTCGCTTCAAGATACCTCTGATAAATCATCTCGGTATCAACACGACAAAGGACAAATCCACTATCAACCCTGCTACCCTCGTCAAAATTTAATTCAATAATCCTCCCGCTCACCTCTGAACTGACTATAACTTCCCGAGCTTCAACTACCCCACTTGCATAAATTTTCAAATCCTTGTCCCCTTTTCCCCCAGAACAGGAATTCAACAATAACCAAACCAAGAGGAAAAAAATGTGCTTTTTCATGCGTTTCTCACTGAAATTAATTTTTTCAGTAATCGTTTAAATTTAAAAAAATGGATTAAAATACACACAATAAATTTGAACTTGTCAAATCAAACCCATAATTTTATATTGCAAAAACAAAAAAGCAGGAAAAACGGATGAGCGAACATATCGTCGTTTTAATTACAACCCCAAATGTCATTGAGGCGAGGAAAATATCAAAAACACTCGTTGAGGAAAAACTCGCAGCTTGTTGCAACATCGTTCAAAAAGTTAATTCAATCTACTTCTGGAAAGGCAGCATTGAAGATGATTCCGAATCCCTGATAATAATTAAAACAAAAAAGGATATCTTCCCACAACTTGTAAAACGGGTCAAAGAACTGCATAAATACACAGTCCCTGAAATAATCGCTTTGCCAATAATTGATGGCTCTGAATCTTACCTCCAATGGATAGATGAAACAGTCACAAGGAAAGAGACATAGAATTCTAAAATTTTACACACTTGCGATTTACTTCTTCCTCTACCTTCCGATTCTAATTCTCGTCTTGCTTTCATTCAACAAGTCAAGATGGACAACTATTTGGGAGGGTTTCACTTTCCAATGGTATTTGAAACTTTTCAAAAACGAATTGCTTTTAAATTCTGCAAAAAATAGCTTGATAATAGCGACGATTTCAACATTGATTTCAACAGTTTTCGGAACGCTCGGAGCGATAGCACTCAGAAAAATTAATTTCAAAATAAGGGAGAGCTTTAAACTGCTTGTTTATCTTCCGATAGTGATACCTGAAATAGTTCTCGCAGGAGCTTTGCTCAGCTTCTTTGGTTTCGTAAAGATAACCCTTGGCTTCACAACAGTCATTATAGCACATATCGTCTTCAGCATCTCGTATGTAATTTTAATCGTTCTGGCTAGATTACAAAACATTGAAAAGGAGATTGAAGAATCAGCCCTTGACCTTGGAGCGAATGAATTTGAAGTCATAAAAAGAGTGACAATCCCATTGCTTCTACCAGCCATAACTTCATCAGCGCTTATCGTCTTCACACTTTCAATTGACGATTACGTGATAACCTCTTTCGTCGCTGGCGTTTCATCAACAACGCTACCGCTCCAGATTTATTCAATGTTAAGGACAAGCATAACCCCAGAAGTAAATGCAATATCAACCATAATGCTTATCACGACGACGATCGCTATATTTTTATCACAAAGGTTGCTAAAGGAGAAATGATAAGAAAATTCCTTTTTCTTGCTTTTGTCTTAATTTTCATCTCCTGCGGAAGGAACAAAAACCAAGTGAATGTCTACATCTGGTCAGATTATCTCCCAAGCGATGTGATTGAAAAATTTGAAAAAGAAACCGGGATAAAGGTCAACATTGACACTTATGATTCTAATGAGATTCTCCTTGAAAAACTATTGACAGGGGTGAGCAAATATGATGTCGTGGTCCCATCTGACTATATGGTCCAAATTTTGATAAGGCAGAATCTCCTACAAAAAATTGACAAGTCAAAAATTACAAACCTGAAAAATATCAATAAGAAATTTCTAAACCTTGAATTTGACCCTGGGAACGAATTCACAATACCTTTTTTCTGGGGAACTACGGGATTTGCTTATAGAAGAGATAAACTTGGCGAACTACCCAACACCTGGCAAGTTCTATTTGATGAAAAATACGCTGGAAAAATTTTAATGCTTGACGATATGAGAGAGTGTTTTGCAGTGGCACTTAAACTTATGGGACACTCAATAAATGAAACTGACACAACTATTTTATCAAAAGCAAGGGAAATTTTAATGAGTCAAAAAAAATTGGTAAAGCAATACAACAGTTCCGGTTTTGATCAAGCAATTTTATCTGGCGATGTTTGGATAGCGCACGGATGGAGCGGACAACTTGTGAAAATCGCTGAAACCGATACTAAAATAGTATATGTTTTTCCGAAAGAAGGAGGAACCCTATGGATTGATAATCTTGCAATTCCCAAAACAGCTGAAAACATTGAAAATGCCCACATATTCATCAACTTCCTTTTAAAGCCAGAAATAAGCGCCAGAGTAAGCGAGTTCTCTGGATATGCAACCGTAAATGACTCGGCAAAAAAATTCATAAATCCAAAATTTCTCACAAGGCAAAGATATCCAAATGATGAAGACCTCAAAAATTTTGAACTTATGAAAGACCTCGGACCTGTGACGAAGCTTCTTGATAGATACTGGACGGAGATAAAGTCAAAGTGAATTTGACAAAAGTCAATTTTTATCTTGTTTTATATTTTTAACTTTTTACGAGTCAATTCAAAAACAAAAAGGAGAACCTCAAAATGGCTTACATTATTTGCGAACCCTGCGTAGGCGTTTGCGACACCGCCTGTGTTCAAGTGTGTCCTGTAAACTGCATCTACGGACCAGAGGGATATGATGTGACAAACGAGGAACATCTGAAGGAGATGAGAGAGAAGAAGATGCAGCTTTACATCCACCCGCAAGAGTGCATTGACTGTGGGGCTTGCCAACCAGAATGCCCAGTTGAAGCAATCTTCCCAGAGGCTGAGGTGCCTGAAAAATGGCAAAATTATATCAGGATAAATTATGAGAGATTCGGGCTGTGATGTTTAATAAGCCCGACCCCAAATGGGTCGGGCTTTTTGTTAAAATAAATACTCTTTGAAAACTATGAAAACTTATAAAGACGCAGGTGTTGATATTGAAACCGCAGATAAACTTGTTGAAAAGATAAAAAAAATCGCCAAAACAACATTTAACCAAAGAGTTCTAACGGATATCGGTTTATTTGGCGCTTTCTATGACATCAAGTTTGATAAATTTAAGCACCCTGTTCTTGTTTCAAGTGTTGACGGTGTGGGGACGAAGTTGAAAATTGCTTTTATGACAAACCGACACGACACCGTCGGTCAAGACCTTGTGAATCATTGTGTCAATGATATACTCGTCTGTGGAGCTGAACCGCTCTTTTTCCTTGATTACTTTGCAACCGGGAAATTGATACCCGAAGTTGCAGAAAAAGTAATCTCAGGGATGGCAAAGGCATGTGAAGAAAATGGATGTTCATTGATAGGTGGAGAAACCGCAGAAATGCCAGGTTTCTATACCGAAGCTGAATATGATATCGCCGGGATGATAGTTGGAATAGTTGAAAAGGAAAAAATCATAAAAGGAGATAATGTTAAACCCGGTGACATCTTAGTCGCATTACCCTCAAACGGCTTGCACACAAACGGCTATTCGCTTGCAAGAGCTGTTTTACTTGAAAAATTTAAAATTGATGAATTCATCCCTGAGTTAAACTCAACACTTGCTGACGAACTTTTGAAAATTCACCGCTCCTATTTAAAGCCCATTTCAAAGCTGATTGAAAAATTTGACCTTCACGCAATGTCTCATGTCACTGGGGGCGGTATCATAGGAAACACGAAAAGGGTCATCCCAGAGAATTTTAAAATAAAAATTGATTGGAACGCCTGGGAAAGACCAGCTATTTTTAAATTAATCCAAGAGATCGGTAAGGTTCCAGAAGAAGATATGCGACGAACATTTAACCTTGGAGTTGGATTTATTTTGATAGTTGATAAAAAAGATGCAGATGGAATTTTAAAGGAATTAAAATCCCTGGGCGAAAATCCATTTATAATCGGTGAAATTTCAAACTGATTCCTGGAACTTTTCTTCCCTTACCCTTTGCAAGAGAATTAAGCCCACAATGAAAAACAAAGCCACTGAAATAACAGCAACCCTTTGACTTCCCGTCAATGATGAAACAGTACCAAAGACAAGCGGACCAAGTATCGCTGACGATTTTCCGAAAAAAGAATAAAACCCAAAAAATTCGGTTTTCTTGCTCGGTGGAATTATTTTTGACATTAAACTTCTACTTGTTGATTGAGACGAACCCATAGCAGCTCCAGCGATAAATCCGATGATATAAAAAGTTGTTTTATCAACGCAAAAATACGCACCAATAGCCGTTATAACCCATAAAAGTAAGGTTAAGCTTAAAGTTTTCTTCTGCCCGATGCTGTCGGCGATTATACCAAAGATAACCGAACCGAGTATCGCTGTTGATTGAACAGTCAAAAAGAATGTTAATATCTCAACCAGTGAAAAATTAAGCGTGTGGCGGGCAAAAATTGAAGCGAAAATTATAACCGTGTTTATCCCATCAGCGTAAATAAAATACGAAAGCAAAAACCTGCCAATGTTACTGTATTTCTTGGCATTTGCGAAAGTTGATTTGACCCTTTCAATCCCAATCTTCAAATAAGAAATCTTGTTGTCAATTTCAATTTTTCTCTCCTTTATCACGATAAAGAAAGGAAGCGAAAAGAAAAGAAAAAAAGATGCAGCCACTATAAAACTCAACTTGACATTAAAAAGATTCCATTCGGCAAACTCACCTTTTAGGAACGGGTAAGCAACAAGCAAAGACATAAATGAACCCACATAACCCATCGCAAAACCATATCCCGAAACTCTTCCATAGCTTCTTTCAGTCGTTATCTCTGGAAGGAAAGCATCATAAAAAACAAGTCCCCCTTCAAATCCTATATTTGCCAATATGAGCAAAACCATCCCAAGCAATATATCCCCTCGTCCAACGAAAAACATCAACCCAGTTGATGTGATGCAAAGGATTGTAAATATGAAAAGGAAAAACTTTTTATTGGAACTGTGATCTGCTATCGCCCCTAGAAACGGTGAGATAAAGGCAACGATAAACATAGAGATGCTAAAAGCAAGCCCCCATAAAAAATCCCCAATTTGAGAATTCCCCGTTACAATTTCCCTGAAATAAACAGAATAGGCGGTTGTCAAAATTAAAACTGAAAATGAAGTGTTTGCGAAGTCAAAAAGCGTCCAGATGAAAATTTTAAATTTTCTATCCACCTTTAATCCTCTTCCTTCCTCAAACTTTTATCAATTAAGCCACGTCCATGCTTTATGAGTTGTCCCGTTTCTTTCAATTCATTATAAACCGCATCAAGAACCCCATTTACAAATTTACCGCTTCTTTCAGTGCTGAATTTCTTCGCAAGTTCAATCGCTTCGTTTATGCTTACCTTCGGTGGTATCTCAGGGAAATACCTCAGCTCACAAATCCCCATCCTCAAAACAATCCTATCAATTAACGCAATCCTATCAAGTTCCCAATTCTTTATCTTTTTTGCTATCATTCCATCAAGCTCATCGGAGTGCTCAATGACATTTAAAAATAAACTCTTCCCAAATTCATAACTTTCCTTATCCGAGCGAAATTCGGAAAACAAATCGTCCAAAATGAACTCCGGCGAACTTCCTGATAATTCATACGCATAGAGCATTTGAAGAACTCGTTCCCGTATTATTCTTCTCTTGTAAGGCACTTCTTCAGTTGTATTTTGTATCTCTCCCCGTGTTATTTTTCCACCGATTTATTTTTTTAAAAAGGTTCGCCCCAAAACGGGGCGAACCGAAAAAGTTAGACGGAAATTTTCTTTATCTTCAAAACACTTGATATCCTTTCTTCAGCAATTCTAGCAGAAGCGACATGTGTTGGGATTTTCTCCTTCTTTGCGACTTCAAAAATTTTAATCAAAGTATCGTAAATTCCCTCGGCTTTTTTCATGGCGTGCTCTTTGCTGTAACCTTCAACTTCCCTCCCAACATTTATTAAACCACCAGCGTTTATAACATAATCGGGCGCATAAAGAATGCCATGTTCCATCAACATCCTATCGTGCTTGTCCTCGTCAAGTAGCTGGTTATTCGCACCGCCAGCGATTATCTTGAACTTAAATCTTGGGATTGTCTCATCGTTTATAATTCCACCCAAAGCACAAGGTGCGAAAATATCCGCATCAACATCGTAAATTTTTTCTGGTTCTACAAATTCAACTTTATATTCATCAACGCACATCTTAACTTTTTCAGGGATTATGTCCGTTATATAAACTTTTGCGCCATCCTTCACAAGATGTTGACATAAGAAACGTCCAACTTGCCCCGCACCTTGAATTGCAACTTTTTTCCCAGCAAGTGACTCATTCCCGTAAACCTCCTTTACACACGCTTTTATCCCAACATAAACTCCATATGCAGTCACAGGGGCAGGATTACCGCTACCGCCAAGTGACTCTGGTATCCCGGTGACATACTTTGTTTCAGCATAAATCCATTCCATAACTTTTTCGTCAGTTCCAACATCTTCCGCTGTTATGTATCTACCACCCAAACTTTGAACAAATCTTCCAAAAGCCCTAAAAAGTGCTTCATTCCTTTGCTTTTGCGGGTCTCCAATTATAACCGCCTTACCACCACCGAGATTAAGCCCAGCAACCGCTGCTTTATAAGTCATCGCCTTTGAAAGGCGAAGCACATCATAAAGTGCGTCCTCTTCCTTTTCATACTTCCACATCCTGACCCCACCAAGTGCTGGTCCAAGAACAGTGCTGTGAATTGCAATTATCGCTTTTAATCCAGTTGACCCCTCATGACAAAAGACAACTTGTTCATGACCCTCTCTGTGGATTAGTTCAAATACGTTCATGATTTCCTCCTTTTTTGATTTTAAGTTTATCGGTGAACTGCCCAATTTTGTTGGGCAGGAGTGTAATCCTCGGCGAACCTGTGATTGGATTGGTATCAACTATGACTTCAGCCCCATAAACATTTTTTATGTTATCACCTGTCAACACAAAATCCGGTTTCCCGATTGCGTATACCTCACCGGAAGATAACAAAATTACTTTATCACTGTAAGATGAAATCAAATTCAAATCATGCGAAACAGCTATGACCGTGACGCCTCTTTCAATTGACAAACTTTTAAGAAGCGAGAAAATCTCAACTTGGTGGGAAATATCAAGGTGAGCATTTGGTTCATCAAGTAAAATTATCTGCGGTTGCTGGGCTAAAGCTCTTGCGATTAAAACTCGCTGTCTTTCTCCAAAAGATAAAGCCGAAATCGGTTTATCAGCTAAATCAACTGTATTCGTCAACTCCATAACTTGAAGAGCGATCTCAAGGTCTTTGCGATTTTCAAAACCGATCCCCTTCAAATACGGTGTTCTCCCCATTAAAACAACTTCAAGCGAAGTGTATGGAAAGGCGAAAGTATTATCCTGTGGGACAAAACCTATGAGGCGTGCGATTTCTCTCCTTGAGTATGATTTTATATCACGATCAAAAATTAACACTTTCCCCTTTTGTGGTGTGAGAACTCGTATTAAAACTTTAAGTAGTGTTGTCTTCCCGGAGCCATTTGGTCCTATCAAACTTACAAACTCACCCCGTGAGACATCAAAGCTTATATTTTTAAGAACGGGCACATCGCCATAGCTGAAGCATATTTCCTGGACTTTTATCGCCATAATTATGTCACAGTTTTATAATCCAATTCAAATTTAACCAAAAAAAGGAAAATATCCCAAATTCACCCCCTAAAATAAAAAGTGGGCAGGCGCGGAATCGAACCGCGGACACACGGCTTTTCAGGCCGTTGCTCTACCAACTGAGCTACCTGCCCAAATTTCGTATAAAAGATAAAAAATTTGGAAAACAAAATCAAATTTTTCATTCACTGATAATCTCCCTAACCAAAACCCCATCACAGTTGTAAACTCTAATCATTAAAGGTATCCCCGATTGAAGCGAATGAGTAGCACAAGCATGACACGGATCATACGCTCTAAATGCCATTTCAATCATATTTAAAATTCCATCATCAACCTGACCGCCCTTTATCTTATTCCTTGCCACCTTATCAACGGATAGGACAATTCTCGCTGAATTATTTTGAGTTGCAACTATTAAGTTAGCACTTTTGATCAATCCTCTTTCATCAGTTTGGTAATGGTGAATAAGAGTTCCACGCGGTGCCTCAACCTGCCCTATACCTTGGCGCCAGTCCTTTCTTTGATCAAGTGAGCAAGCTTGAGCGAATATAAACAACAAACGCGTGAACAATACCAATTATAATTTTATCCCTTGAGCCAACGCAATGAATAATACCGACAGATTTTGGTTTGCGAGCGTCGCGAAGCAAAATTTCACCACCTGTTGGACCGGCAGAATTTGTCATCCTTTCAATTTCAAGAGATGTGAAAACATTGGGATATTTTCCATAACCATACCTCGGTATACGACGCGGATCAAAAGTTTTAAAACCTGTAGCTAAAATAATTGCACCAACAATTACTTCTTCAATTTCATCTTTCATTGAATAATCAATTGCTTTCGCTTCGCAAACGGTTGCACATAAACGGCAATCACAACAAATTGCGCAATTCAAACATCTTTGTGCCTCCTTTTTTCCGCATCATAAAATGATTAAATTTATCAAAAAAATTCCACCGATGACGGAAAAAGCTCCAAAGGTCAGCGTAATCATCCTTAACTGGAACACGAAACATTTCCTTGAAAAATTTTTGCCCCCTTTACTTCAAACCGACTACCCGAATTTTGAAGTGATAGTCGCTGATAACGGTTCAACAGACGGAAGCGCTGACTTAATAAAGGAGAAATTTAAAAATGTTAAGCTGGTTGAATTTGATAAAAATTATGGATTCGCTGGCGGATATAATCGCTCTTTTAAATTTGCGAATGGGGAATACATCGTATTACTTAATTCAGATGTTGAAGTAACACCGAACTGGTTGAATCCTATTGTAAACTTTATGGAGGAAAATCCAGATGTTTTCGCATGTCAACCCAAAATTCTTTCGTTTTATGAACGAAATAAATTTGAATACGCTGGAGCATGCGGGGGCTTCATTGATGTGTTCGGCTACCCCTTCTGTCGCGGCAGAATTTTTGATTTCTGCGAAGAAGATAAAGGTCAATATGACGATACGATCCAAGTTTTTTGGGCGACAGGGGCTTGTCTTGTGATGAGGAAAAAATTTCTCAATGAGATTGGACTTCTTGATGAAGACTTCTTCGCACATATGGAAGAAATTGATCTTTGCTGGCGTGCAAATCTTAACGGTTATAAAATTTTCTGCCTACCACAAAGCGTCGTTTATCATGTTGGTGGCGGAACTTTGCCCAAAACAAACACATGGAAAACATTCCTAAATCACAGAAATAGCTTGATAATGTTGGAGAAGAACCTTGATACCTTAAAACTTTTTACAATCATCCCAATCAGATTAGCTCTTGACTTGGTAACTGCGATCACCTATATTTTGAAAGCCGATTTAAAAAATTTCATCGCTGTTATGAAAGCAATTTCAACCTTTCTACTGCTTCAACCAAAGTGGATTTATAAGAGGATTGAGAACAGAAAAAAACTTAAAAAAAATAAAATTACGGGCAAACTGATCTACAAGAAAAGCATCGTGTTTGACTATTTCATTTTGGGCAAGAAAAAATTTTCCGATTTGAAGTTTTAAAAATAAACTCCGCCTAAAATCGTCCTCTTAACCGCACCGGTTACTGACTTTATATTAGCCGGATTTCCAGAAATTGTTTCATTTGCAAGGACTGCAAAACATATCGCCTCCTTAGCGTCCGAGGATATACCAAACTCATCGGTTAATTTTACTGGGACATTGAAATATCTCTCAAGCGCTTTCAACATAAATTTATTCTTCGCTCCACCACCACTGACAATTACCTCCTCAATTTCAACCGTTGGTTTAAGGAAAAGTTCATAGTTTTTATATATAGCGTAAACCGTAAATTCACTCGCCGTCGCTATTATATCTTTTGGGTCTAATGAAATTTCTTCAGACCATTTTAAAATTTTCTCAACAAAAGCCGAGCCGAACTCTTCCCTCCCAGTTGACTTCGGCGGTTTTTTAGCGATAAAAGGATGTTGGCTCATTTTACTTAACAATTCTTGCGATACCATCCCACTTTGTGCTATTTCCCCATCCTCATCGTAATCTTTCCGAAAGAAAATTTTAACAAGAGCATCAACGACCATATTCCCAGGACCAGTATCAAATGCGATTACCTCTTCAACATCACAACCTCTTTTTAAAACCGTAAAATTAGCTATCCCTCCGATATTTAGAACGAGACGATTAATTTCATCCGAGCCAAAAACTAAATAATCAAAATACGGAACAAGCGGAGCACCTTCTCCACCAAGAGCAACATCACCGATTCTGAAATTTCCAACGGTTGGGATACCTGTAAGTTTGGCTATCACACCAGGGTCGCCAATTTGCAATGTGGACTTTACTTTATAACCGAACATTTCAACGGCATTTGGCAAATGCTGGATCGTTTGTCCATGAGAACCAATAAGATCAACTTCGGATGGTTTCAAATTCAGTTCTTCAAGCGTCTTAAAGATTGAATCCGCATAAATTTGAGCTATCAAAAAATTTAATCTACAAATTTCATCCACTCTGCTTGTCTCAGGTTGCGAATTTTTCAGTATTAACAGTTTCAAATCATTTTCAAAGGGGAAGGTCCTCCATCCAATCGTTCTAATTTTTGTATCCTTTCCATTGCCTTTTACCTCAACTACAGCGACATCAACGCCATCGGCAGATGTCCCCGACATTAAACCAATTATTATCTTCTTCTCCTTCTTCCTTAACTCAAGTAATTTTTCAAGCATAATTCCTCAAGTGCTTAAAAGTTTAATTTCAACTTTTTTAGGGATTAATCCCTTTTCATATCCAATATCAAGAAACAACTGAATTGCTTTTTTCCCCACCTCTCCACAGTCAAGCGTCAGCTCGTTAACATACATTCCCACAAATTTATCAGCCAGTTTTTCATCCATACCTCGGGCAAATTTAAGAGCGTATCTAAGTGCTTCATCTCTATTTTCCATCGCATATCTTACGCTTTCCTTCAAAAGATTTGAAATCTTCCTCGCAAGTTCAATGCCAAGTTCTTTCTTAACGACATTTCCTCCAAGAGGCAAAGGTAAACCTGTTTCCCTCTGCCACCAATTTCCGAAATCAATGATTTTCTTAAGCCCGGAATCTGAATAAGTCAATTGTCCCTCGTGAATTAAAAGACCAGCATCAACTTCATCGTTAAGCACAGCTTCAATTATTTTGTCAAATTGAATGACCTTGTATTTGACCTCTGGCTCAAAAATCTTCAAAATTAAAAATGCGCTTGTCAATGTCCCCGGGACGCCAACTAAAAAATTCTTCAAGTCCCTCGGCTCAAACTCCTTCTTTGACACCAAAATCGGTCCATAACCCAAACCCATACTTGATCCGCTCGGAAGGAGAACATACCTATCAGAAACATAGGCATAAGCATGAAAAGATATCGCTGTGACATCATAAACACCTTCAAATGCCTTACGATTTAGCGTTTCAATATCACTTAAAACATTGACAAATTTCAAACCATCGGACTTTACTTTACCATTTACAAGTGCATAAAACATAAAAGCATCATCTGAATCAGGGCTATGTGCAATTGTTATCTCTCTCATTTTGATCACAATTTGTTTTGGATTAAAGCTTTACGGATGGACATAATTTATTTATCTTACAAATTGAACATTTCGGTTTCCTCGCTTCACAGATATATCTTCCGTGCTCACCTATCAGATGAGAGAAAAGCGTCCATTTATCTTTCGGGACGATTTCCATAAGCTCAAATTCAATTTTATCCGGATTTTTACTTTTAACTAAACCAAGCCTTGCGGTCACTCTTTTTAGATGCGTATCAACTATTATACCTTGTTTTCCGAACGCATTTGCAAGAACAGCATTGGCTGTCTTTCTTCCAACTCCAGGGAGTTTGACGAGTTCTTCAAGCGTGTCAGGAACTTGACCATTGTATTTCTCAACGAGAACTCTACAGCAATTTTTTATCGCCTTTGCTTTATTCCTATAAAATCCCGTTGGCTTAACTTCCTGTTCAAGTGTTTTAAGATCAGCATTTGCGTAATCGTCCGCAGTGCGATACTTCTTGAAAAGATATTCCGTGACTTTGTTAACCCTTTCATCTGTGCATTGCGCAGCAAGGATCGTCGCAACGAGAAGCTCAAGGGGATTTGTAAAATTTAAATGTGTCCTAGCATTTGGATAAAGTTTCCTCAATGTTTGAATTATCTTCCTCACCCTCTTCTTTTTGTCTTGCAATGTTTCCCTCGCAAAAACCTTCTTCGCCATCTTTACATTTGAAATTTTATTTTTGAATCGGTTCAATTTTAGCACTTTGCATTAAATCGGGGTTAAATTTTTCATCTTTTATCATGAGTTCATCAACCACCTCTCCGTTTATAATATGGGAACTTATAATTTTCTCAATATCCTCCTCCTTAACTCCGCCATACCAAATTCCTTCTGGATAAATCACGATGCTTATACCATGTTCACATGCGTCAAGACAACCGGATGAATTCACACGGACTATTTTATTTAAGCCAAGTTCACTTATTCTTTTTTTAAATTTGGCAACGAGTTCCTCCGAACCTTTCTGAGCACATGAACCTCTTGGATGCTCCGGGGGACGACGATTTGTGCAGATGAAGATATGTTTTTTAAAACGCATATATCAAAAAATTTTGTTTTCAAATTTAAAATTTCTTCAGGTTTATCAACAGCAAGACATCACCAGATTTAGTGCCCTTGCTTAAAAGTGTTTCATTATTTTCATACTCAAATTTTTGAGTTAAATTGAAAAGGACGAAATTTAAAGCATCCTCCTGCTCACCATAAATTTCACGAACGAACTTTTTTATCAATTCCCCGATGTTTGACTCATCATCAACTTCATACCTGAAAATTTCTCCACTAAAACCTTTTCCGACAGCAAGCGTTATCTTTGTCATTTACCAGTATGAGGTTGTTATTTTAATGTCCCCATAAACTTTAACAGCGCACGCAAGTCGTTCGTCAATGTCAAACTTATATCTGTGCATAATTTTTTCTTCCTCTTGACTTGGTGCTGACAACGATTCAATACCTTCAATAACTTTCACCCGACAATGCCCACAAATTTTATCTCCACCGCATGACTCAGCTATAGGTATAGAATTTTTCTTTGCGACATCAAAAATAGTTGAACCACTTTCACATTTAACCTCTACTCCAAGTGGAACAAAATAAACAAAAGGCATTTTAATTATCTGTTTTAAATTTTGTTGTAAATATAGGCAAAAGGAACGAATCATCAAAGTTTTCGCTCGGATTTTTGAACTTTTTAACGAATTTCCTTATCTTTGTTCAAAGTAAAGAAAAATTTTCACCACGATGAAGAAGGTCCTATTTCTAACTATGCTGACATTTTCTATTGCGATGGCAGGTGGAAAATCAACATATGAATTTTTACGACTGGATATAAGTCCGAGGGCTTCGGCGCTTGGTGGAAACTTTATAGCCATGCTTGACGACCCGACACTTTTATTCTATAACCCAGCTGGGTTATCTTCACTTTCAAGTGATTACGCAAGCATTGGCTTATTTAAACATCTACTTGACATAAACCTTGGCTACGGGGTTTACACATTTAAATCAAAGTATTTCGGTGACCTCGGAATAGGAGCAATTTACATCAACTATGGCAATTTCACTCAAACAGATAGATACGGAAATCAACTTGGGAACTTCTCAGCGGGCGAATTAGCTATCATCGGCGGATTTGCAGGAGAATATGGCAATTTAAAATATGGGGCTAATTTGAAGCTAATTTATTCATCAATAGCCGGGGTACGATCAACAGCAATTGGATTTGACCTTGGACTGATGTATTTGATTGAAGGGCAAAATTTAAATTTCGCTCTCACACTTAATAATTTTGGAACTCAACTTAATAGATACCTGACGCTGAAGGAAAACCTCCCATTTGAAATTAGATTTGCCGTCTCAAAAAAACTTGAACATTTACCGCTTCGCCTGAACCTCGGTTTAAACAAATTAAATGAGACAACGCTGAAAATCACGGACAAGATAAAAAACTTCACACTCGGTGGAGAATTTAACATATCAGAAAATCTTGATGTCAGAATTGGGTTTAATAACGAGAAAAGACAGGAAATGAAAATTACTCCAACGCTTGACTTAACAGGTTTCTCATTTGGTGTCGGGTTAAAAATTCAAAAATACAAATTTGATTACTCACTTGTATCTCTTGGTAAAATCGGCTCACTTCACCAAATTGGTTTGACGATAAAAATTTAAAGACCTTCAACATCAATAACCTCACCTGGAACGGTGAAAAATTTACCGCCGAGATGGTGTACCGTTCTAGCTTCCTCAAGTTCAACCTTCAAACGCTCATCAAACAAATTTTCCTCAACTATCGCCCTTAAAACCCTGCCTATTATCAAATTGTGATCACCTGCTGGATAAATCTTCTCAACTTTACATTCAAGGTTTGCGATACAATCATCCACTAACGGTGCTGAAATAAACTTTGCCTTTAAACGTTTTAATTTTGTCGCTTTAAATTTGTCAATTTCCTTGCCCGAATTTTTCCCACAGAAATATACTTCCTTTAAAATTTTCAATGTCGGCAAATTGACGCCAAATTCACCGCTTTTCTCAATCAATTCATAAATAAACCTTTCAGGCGCTATCGCAACAGCCACGAGAGGCGGTTCCTTGCTTACGGGAACATTCCAAGCAACGGGTGTTAAGTTATCCCTTTCTTTAAATTTTGCACTGACGAGAACAACACCACCGATGTTTAAAAGTCGGTTTGCTTTCCTAAGTTCAATTTCTTTTTTCATTTTCAATTAGTTTTTTATTTTTCAAGTGCTTATTCAATTTCCTCTGAAGGTAATTTCGGCTCAACCATAATCACTTCCTCACGTTCAACAGCAACAGTTCCCTCAGGAGCTCCTCTTGGCTTTCGGACATATTTTCTTTTCGTGACGACGACCGGAACAAGGCGAGATGTCCTGGCTTGGCTGAAATATGCAGCAATGCTTCCAGCTTGCTCAATGGCTTTTTTGCTCGGTTGTCTTTTCCCCGTCTTCAAAACCACATGAGCACCCGATGTCCCACGGGCATGAAACCAAAGGTCTTCCTTGTCCGAAAATTTAAATGTCAAAAGTTCATTGCTTTTCGCATCCTTCCCAACCCAAACCTCAAAACCACCATCAACAATAAACCTTTTGAACTTTCCGCCAACTTTCGCCACAAGTTTATCTTTAACGATCCCAAACTTTTTCAATTCCTCCAAATTTTTCTCCTTGAATTTTTTAAGCGCATCAAAATTTTCACATAAAGCAAGCTCATCAAGTAAATTTTCAAGTTGTTTAATTTCAAACTTCAACCTTTCAAGTCGCTCTTGAGCGATTTTCAAAGATGCTTTCGTCTTTTTCGCTTTTTCAAAATACATCTGCGCATTTTCAACGGGTGAAAGCGATGGGTCAAGTTTAATTTTTATCTTCTCCCCTTTCTCAGAAAACATATTGACAAGCTCAACCTCTTCTAAACCTTTTTCAATCAAATTTAAATTCGCCATCAAAATTGAACCGTAAACCTCATACTGTTGCGCTCTTTGATTATTTTCTATCTCCTCAATGACCTTTTCAATCGTCCGTTTTCGTTTTTCAACAAGTTCATTCAGCTTTGTTTCAATTGTTTTCTTCTCATCGCGATAACTTTTACTAACCCTTGTTTCAATTACAAACTTTCTTATCGCCTCATTTATGTCGTCAAATTCAATCTTGCGTAGATTGATATGTGTAAGCTCTATAATTGAGAAATATCTTGGGAAAGAACCCTCGTAATAAATTCTCGGCTTTGGATTTTCAAGTTCGGCGCCAACATCAACAAGCGCTTTCCAAATCCTCCCTGCCTCCAACTCACCTGCTCTGTGCAAAATCTCCCTCGCCGTCAGCATATCAATCGTATCAACGCTTTTCACAAATCGCAAAACCGGGTTTTCAATTTTATTTGACTCCCATACATCTTTAAAAGCATTGAAATCGCTCAACATCAAATCATAATTTGAATCCTTTTTCTCACTTTCAAATATTTTCCCAATGTTATCCTTTGGATTCTTGAAACTCGCAATTATCTCATTTTTTTGATTCAACAGGAAGAAATTAACTTTGCCCGTGAAAAATTGAAATATCAATTTCAATCCTGAGGAAAGCAAAATTTCAATTATTCTGTCGGCTTTGTGAATCAAAACATCCCTAATTTCATCGCCAAAAATTTCAGGGAAAATGTCAAGCGAATTTTTCCTCGCTCTTTCAAACTTTGGGCGCAAGAAAATATATCCCTGACCTGTGGCGTTCAGCTCAAGCGCTGAAGCTTCTTCCCCAGCAATTATAATATGCAATGTATCCTTCTCTTGCGTAAACGCCTCAACGATCTGAGAATGGATAAGTTTTGGTTTTATTTGGATGATCAAATTTTTAAGCGTGTGATAGTTCGTCAGCATTGCTTTTATGCCACAATTTTGACTTGAATGGGGAAAATTACGACTTTAAAGACGGGGTTTCATTTTGAAAATTCATTAAAAATTGGTAAATTTTTTTTGGCACGAAATTTGAATTTCTAATACAATGAAAGCGCACCTAAATGAGCACCTTTAGGTGTTTTCCGTTCTTTTAGATTTAGCCCGCCGTAGCACCTCCGTTGGCGATCGGGCGACTCAATTTGCGAGCGCCCGATCGCTTTTTTATTTTAATTTTAATCCTCATCCCGAACTTTTCCCTGTAAAACTTCACCTCATCAGCTACCTCTCTTATAATCAAAAGCCCACGCCCCGACTCCTTAAGAAGATTCTCTTCTTTCCTGGGGTCTGGAACTTGCTCTGGTTCAAAACCTCCACCCTGGTCTTTAACATCTACACGATAACTTCGTTTGAATTCTTTTAAATCTACTAAGACCTTCCTCTCGGGGTCAAGCTTGTTCCCGTGGATCAAAGCGTTTATAAACGCCTCATTTGAAGCAAGATAAATTCTATCAAATTCCTTCGGTGGGATTTTAAAACGCCTCTTCAAATTGAAAAACCACCTCTCAAACTCCCTAACAGAATCAATAACGGAGATGAACTCGCGGTGAGCTTCTCTTATCGGCTTTGCCATAATTTTAATGTCAAATTTAAATTTAAATTCGGAACGAAATTAATTCTGTCACCAAATTTCAAATTTTCCACCCAACCGTCAAATCTAAGGATAAATTTACCGCCCTCAAACTCAATTTCACAAGTTGGACCATAAGCGGTTATCCTTGAATCGGGGACCTTTTCAAGATCAACAAATTTAAATCTTCGCTCATCAAAAATATGATATCCGCATGAAAATCTCAAATTTTCCCGCGCAGCGTGAACCAGCTTAAATCTTAACTCCTTCGTATCAATGAAAATCGTCGGTCTCTCTTTAAACTCCCTCCATCTCATTCTACCGCTTTCGGAGTTTATAACTTGCAACATTCCCTCAAAACTTAATTTATCAAAAATTGGGAAACGAACTGAATCGGAAAAATAAAATTGCCTAAACACATAACTTCTAACGCTATAAACCTTCTCCTCAAAATCGTAAATCGTATAATTTGCCAAAACCGAAAAATTCGCCTTGTTGCGTATCCTTCCAACCTCAAACATAACTGAAGGAGAAAACCGTATCACTCTGCTCCAGTTATTATTTGCACTTCTCGTAGCAAAAATATAAACAAGATGTTGATTATTCAAATCAAACGGAAGCTCAACTGTAATTTCCTTTGATAACTTGACAATGGCAAAAATTCTGAAAAGATGCAAAAGTTCATCTCTGTCGTCGTCATTTAAAAAGCTCGGGGTATCATATCTGAAAAGTGAAACCGAAAAAATGCCACCGATTCTAATTCTGTTTGAGAAATCGTAAGAGATCTCACCACTTAAACCACGCCTTAAAGCATGATTATTTTTTCTTTCCTCGTTTTGTTTGCTCCTTAAAAACCCGCCCTCGGTCATTAATTCATGTTTTTTCGGCGAATGCGTTTCATTTCGCTCGGCGTAGTCAAACGAAAATTTAAATTTCAACTTGCTCAACTCGTAAGATATACCAGCCAACGACTTTAAAATAAACTCATCAATTGAGACATCGTAAAGGGACATCGTTTTGTATCTCACCGCTTTGAATATATTTCTGCTGTTTGCGCTGAAATTCAGATTTATCATAAAATGGCTTGAAATTGGGTAAACAAGGTTAATTTGACCGGAAAATAGTTTTTCATCGCGACCCTCAATGTTATAATTTACGCCATATGTTGCCCTAAGCGTTGGATCAGCGAAAAAATAAAAATCCCTCTTCAACCTTTTTATGAAAAATTCAACTTTGCTTTCAACATCTGATGTAAATTTTCTCCAGAGCGTCAAATTTAAATCCGTGGTGATATTTTTTCTTGGCTTGATGAAGTCCTCCGAATACGTCAAGCTTGTTATCAAGTTGTAGTTTGAAATTTCAAAATTACTCGTATCAACGGAGAGTTTGTAACCCCAGCCGTCGTCTTTTTGCCCCATCTGATAGTCAATTTTATATCCAGCAACCGTTGTGATTGAAAAATTTTTAAAAAAGTCAAACTTCCCGCCTGTCATCAATTCACTTGAAGATGCCCTGTTTAAACCACCCAATTTATCATCTGCAAATGAAATTGAATTCAAAACAACAGCTGAATTAAACCACGATGAAAAACGCCTGAAGAAAATAAATCTAAACTCGTTGTCATCCCTTATGAACTTTCTGTCCGTTTTTATAACCATTTCGGAAAACCTTTCGTAGAGAAAAATTTTGCCAACATTTCTTTCAAAGCGATAGGTTAAAAAACCGTCCCAGTAGAAGTTAAACAACTCACGCCTTACGCCAAATTGTAGGAAATTTTGAGCGTTCAAAATTTGAAAGGAAAGAAAAGCAAATAGTAAAAATTTTTTAAGCCAATACCGACTCAATTATTGTTATCTTTTGTCTTTTTGCGTCAACTCCTATCCTCGCTCCAAGTGGAAGAGTTAATTTCTGGGGGATATGCCCATAGCTCAAATTTGAAATGACGGGGACTTTTAAATTGCCGAGATAATCATTGAAAATTTGTTCAAGCGTTAAGCTTTTCTCTGGCTCCTTCGGGACACAGTCGGTAAACTGTCCAAGAATACAAGCACTTATTTTGCAAAGCACACCGGAATTTTTAAGCTGCGAAAGATAGCGGTCAATCCTGTAGGGTTCTTCGCCGATGTCCTCAATGACAAGAACTGAGCCATTAAAACTTGGTTGATACTTAGTTCCTATAATTGAAGCAATTAAGGATAAATTTCCGCCAAGCAAAGTTCCAGTTGCTTTTCCCGGTTTGAGTGAATTTAATTCAACACCATTTGGATTTTTTATCTCAATTTTTTTCTCCCTTGATGTCAAAATCCTCCAGAAAAATTCTTCTGCGAAGCCATCAAAGTTTGAGTAAATGTCAACCGCAAGCATAGGACCTGAAAATGTAACAAGTCCAGTTCTTTTAAAAATTGCAAGTTGAAGAGCTGTTATGTCGCTATATCCCACAAAAATTTTAGGATTCCTTTTTATCAAACTGTAATTCACTTTATCAAGCAAGCGGGGAGTTCCGTAACCCCCGCGCACACAGATAATTGCTCTGACCTTTTCATCAGCAAACATTTCATTTAAATCGTCGGCTCTATCATCATCCGTAGAGGAAAGATACCCGTATCTTTTAAAGATATGTTTCCCTAACTTAACGTGATAACCAAGTGACTCAAGATATCTAACTCCCTGTTCAATCCGTGTGAAATCATCGGGTGAACTTGCTGGGGAAATTATCCCTATAACATCGCCCTTTTTTAAAGCTGGTGGTTTAAGGATTTTCATTTAACAATTTCATTTTCTTGAGATTCTATGACTTCAATTTTAACGAGCGCCGTTCCATCATTTAAAAAGCCAAGTTGTCTAGCTGCTTCATACGATACATCAATTATTCTGTTCTTCTTGAAAGGCCCACGGTCGTTTATCCTGACGACGACGCTTTTATTGTTAGCAAGGTTTGTCACCCTTACCAATGTTCCAAGTGGTAAAGTCGGATGTGCAGCCGTTAAATCATTCATATTGTAAATTTCACCGCTTGATGTTCGCCTTCCGTGAAATTCCGCTCCATAATAAGACGCAACGCCTATCTGGACTTTTTCAGAATTTTTAAAAGTGTCCTGAGATGAAAAGTGAATTGCGCTTGCGCATGAATCAAATAAAAATGTCAAAACAAGCAGGAAAATTTTAAAGGACTTCATAGATACTTCTCCATATTTTTTCGCTTAAGATAGCTAACGATGTTTTTTACATCCTGAGCTCTATCTCGCTTGCAAATTAAAATCGCATCATCAGTGCTAACGACGATCAAATCCTCAACCCCGATCATCGCTATCAACGATTTATTTGCCTCAACAAGGCAATTTTTTACATCCATAAGTATAACCGATTCATTACTTGAACTGACATAGTTTCCGTTCTCATCTTTCGGGGCGAGGTTATAGACTTCCTCCCAGCTTCCAACATCGCTCCAACCGAAATCGGCTTTTATAACATACGCCTTGTCCGTTTTTTCCATAACCCCATAATCAATTGAAATTGCCCTCATCCTTCCATAAGCACTTTCAAGAACCGCTTTAAATTCATCGGTGCCAATTGCGGAGTCAATTTTCATCAACTCGTCATAAATGTCAGGCAAATGTCGCGCTATCTCATCAAGTATCACATCGGTCCTCCAAATGAACATACCGCTATTCCAGAGGAAGTCACCGCTTTCAAGGAAACGCTTTGCTGTCTCAAGGTTTGGCTTCTCAGCAAATGTTTTGACCTTAAAAACTCCCTTTTGCGAGAGATCGTCGTTGTAACCCTCAATGAACTGTATATACCCATAACCAGTTGATGGATAAGTCGGCTGTATCCCGATCGTTATGAGACCCTTGGTCTGATATGCGGTCTCAATTCCAATTTTTAAAATTTCAATAAACCTTTCCCCATCTTTTATTAAGTGATCCGATGGTAAAACAACCATAACCGCATCGGGCTGAATCCTTTTTATAAACAAGCTCGCAAGCCCAATGCACGGAGCTGTGTTTTTGGACAGTGGCTCAAGGATTACATTTCGAATCGGAAATTTCGGAAGGACTTGAACGAGTTCAGCAGTTTGATTTCTGTTTGAAACAATGAAAATATCCTCTTCTGGGATCAAAGGGTTTATCCTTTCAATTGTTTGCTCAATTAAAGATTTTGAGGAAAGTATGTTGAGAAATTGTTTGGGTTTTTTTGAACGACTTTTAGGCCAAAATCTTGACCCAACCCCGCCCGCCATGATGACAGCAAATGTCTTCATAAGAATTTCCTTTTTGTTTTTTAATCCCTTAAATAAACCCTTGGAACTCTCGCCGAGACATTGCAACAAACTTCATAAGGGATCGTCCCTATCAATTTTGCAACATCCCAAGCGGTGATTTCACAATCTCCAAATAAAATCACATCATCGCCGACTTTTACTTCATCTTCTAAACCAACATCAACCATTATCTGATCCATCGTCACAGTCCCGACAACTGGGAAAATTTTCCCATTGATAAGCACCTTACCACAATTTGTAAGCAAGCGGTTGTAACCATCGGCATAACCAATGGGTATAGTGGCGATCCTTGTCTTCTTTTGAGTTATAAATCTTCGCCCGTAACTTATGCTCGTCCCTGGTTCAACTACTTTCAAAAAAGCAACCCTTGATTTCAAAGTCATCACAGGGCGAAGCTCAACCTTATTTAAAACATCAAGTGACGGATGATAACCATAAAGCATTATGCCAGGTCTAACCATATCAAGATATGTCTGCGGAAGGTCAAGTATCGCTCCAGAATTTGCACAATGTTTAATTGGTATTTTGATACCGCTTGATTCAAGCGCTTGAATAAGTTCAATAAACCTCTTGAATTGAAGATTTGCATATGTTTTGTCTTTTTCATCAGATGTAGCAAAGTGCGTGTAAATTCCCTCAATTATAAGATTTCCGTATCTCTGGTTTAACTTTCTCACAAATTCAAACGCATCTTTAAAATTGATGCCAACCCTTCCCATTCCTGTATCAACTTTGATATGACATTTTATCTTTCGCCCCAATTTTCCAGCGAATGAATTGAACTTTTCAGCGATGTCAATTGTGAAGATCGTCGGCGTTAAATCATACTTAAAGAACAACTCAATTTGATGTTCAAAAGGTGCTGTGAAGACAAGGATTGGTGTTTCAATTTCATTTTTGCGAAGCTCAACCCCCTCCTCTGGGATAGCAACGGCAAGATATTCCGCCCCGAGTGAAATAGCTAGTTTTGAAATTTCAACGGCTCCGTGTCCGTATGCATTCGCCTTTACAACAGCCATAATTTTGGTCTTATCCCCAACGAGCTTTTTAACCTGGTTAAAATTAAACTCAAAAGCAGAAAGATTAATCTGTGCAACAGTGGGTCTCATCACTTGATTTAAATTTTCTTGTGAGAAAAATTTTCAAGTCGTCAAAATTATAAAAAATCTCGTCAACACATCCAATTATCCAGGACGGAATTTCTTCAAAATCAAAATTTGAAACAAGGTAAATCGGCTTGTTAAGAAACTTCGCAATTGTTATCTCACCCTGCGTCCCCGCTCCTTCCCTTGCACTTTCATCCCAGTAACAAATGACATAGTCACATTCAGCTATTGCCTTTAAATCCCTTTCAACGATATTTTTGATTATCCCTTTAAAAATTTCCGGAGTACCTTTTTTAGCCCCCCTCAAATTGATATTCGGATGATGTTCAGAAAGAAATTTTTCAGTTTCAATGACTGGATTAAAAACATCGTGTTTCAAATTTTCCCGAAGCCAGCTTTCAATTTCCCAGCGCCACCTTAAACCACCATCTTTTGAATGTTCCATCCCTCCGGAAAGATAAACTTTCAACTTTCTAACCAGAATTTGTTGAGAAACCAAGGTAAAATATACGCTTATGAACCCTTTTAATCAAGCCTTTACATCGTCGGGAAGCGCTTCAATCTTCGCACTACACCTTGGACATTTATAACCGCTGGATGTTTTTCTATTTGGCTTTACTATAAGCGGATAACCACACTCTGGACAAGGTTTTTCAATTGGCTTATCCCAAAGGATGAAATTACATTTTGGATAATTTGAACAGCCATAAAATGTCCTTTTTCGTTTCGTCTTCCTTTCAACGAGCTCCCCTTCTAAACATTCAGGACACTTTATACCAGTCGTGATTGACTCCGTATATTTACAGCTTGGATAATTTTCACAGCCGTAGAATTTCCCGAATCTCCCCCTCCTTAATATCAACCTTCCTCCACATTCGGGACATATTCTAACTTTTTCAAGTTCTCCATCCGCTGGGAATGCCATCGTATACGAGCACTCCTCATTTGAACAAACAAGATATTTACCATATTTATCTACTTTAACAACCATCCTTGAACCACATTTCTCACAAATTATATTTGTCTCTTCCTGGATCAGCTCCCTTATTTCATCTTTTCGTTCTTGAAGATTTTGCAAATGTTCCTCAAAAGGTCTGAAAAATGAATCAACGACTTTAACATATGTTTTTTTACCAGACGCTATCTCGTCAAGGTCTTCTTCCATCCGAGCGGTGAATTTATAGTCAAATATATCCGGGAAATTCGCAACTAAAATTTTATTCACAGCAAAACCAAGGTCCGTTGGAACAAGCCTTCTTTCTTGAAGTTCAACATATCCACGCTCAAGAATTGTACTTATGATTGTGGCGTATGTGCTAGGTCTACCGATTCCCCTTGATTCAAGCTCCTTGACAAGCGTTGCCTCTGTATATCTTGAGGGTGGTTTCGTGAAATGTTGCTCAGGAACTAAATTAGTCAATTTCAAAATCTCACCGACTTTTATGTTAATCGGGATTTTATACTCCCTCTCATTGCTTTCTTTTTCATCAACGCTCGCTTCTTGATAAATTTGCATGAACCCATTGAACTTAACAACTGAGCCAGTAGCCCTGAAAAGATAATTGTCAGCAACTATGTCAACAACAGTTTGATCAAGAACAGCCGATGTCATCTGACAAGCAACGAAACGATTCCATATCAACTCATAAAGCGCAAATAAATCATCGCTAAGATATTTCTTCACAGCCCTTGGTTCATATTTCATAGATGTCGGTCTAATTGCTTCGTGAGCGTCTTGACTAACCTTTGATTTTTTATAAACTCGTGGCACTTGCGGGAGATATTCCTTTCCATAGTTGTTGAAGATAAATTCCCTAACTGCATTTACCGCCTCATCACTTATCCTTGTTGAGTCAGTTCTCATATAAGTGATCAAACCAACTCTACCCTCTTCCCCGATATCAACGCCTTCGTAAAGTTGCTGTGCAAGAAGCATCGTTTTTTTAGCTGAGAATTTCAACTTGTTATTCGCTTCTTGTTGAAGAGTGCTGGTTATAAACGGAGGAGCGGGATTTTTAAGGACTTCCTTCTTTTGAATATTTGAAATCGTAAATGTCTTTTGTTTCAACTCCTTAAGGATTTTTTCCGCAGTTTCTTTATCCGGGATTTTCGGCTCTTTACCGTCAATTTTAAAAAGTTTCGCTTTTAAAATTTCTCCCGACCCTGTCTTAAACTCAGCTTCAATTGTCCAGTATTCCTCAGGCTTAAAATTCCTTATCTCTTCCTCTCTTTCGCAAATGAGGCGAAGAGCAACTGATTGAACTCTACCTGCAGATAGTGAAATTTTCTCATTTACAACCTTTTTCAGGAAAGGGCTTATTCTGTAACCGACTATCCTATCAAGAACTCTTCTCGCCTGCTGTGCATCAACAAGATTCATATCAATACTGCGAGGTTTTCTCATCCCCTGCTCAATCCCCGTGCGTGTTATCTCAGTGAAGAGAACACGATAAATGTTTGGGTTTATCCTCTCTATCTCGGTTTTGATATGCCAAGCGATCGCCTCACCTTCCCTATCTGGGTCAGTTGCTATGTAAACCTTGCTGACTTTACCTGCGAGACTTTTTAGCTTCTCAATTATCTCTTTCTTTCCACGAATTACAACATAGCGGGGTTTGTAATCATCCTCAAGATCTATCCCAAGCTTTGATTTATCCTTCGGGTTCTTCGGGAGGTCTTTAACATGCCCAACGGAAGCTTCAACAATAAAATCTGGACCAAGGTATTTGCTTATTGTTTTTGCTTTAGATGGAGATTCAACTATGAGAAGATTTTTAGCCATTTTTTAAACTGCCTTTATTTTAACAAAAAAGCGACGGCTAGAAATTTGCCGTCGCCATTTACATTATCGGCGTAAATTTCCCACTTTCATTTTCATCACAATGACGCCGTCTTCTTTTCCCTTTCTTCAACTTCTTCCTTGGTTTCAACCTTTTCAATTTCTTCTTCCTTCGTCCTCACTATAATTCTGCGGTAATCTTTATCTTTGTTTCTAAATCCAGTTCCTGCCGGGATCAATTGACCGACAACGACATTTTCTTTCAAGCCCCTCAAATAATCAACCTTTCCTTCAATAGCAGCGTCAGTCAGAACACGCGTTGTCTCTTGGAAGGACGCTGCAGAAATCCAGCTCTCAGTTGTAAGAGCAGCGCTTGTTATACCAAGCAAAACAGGCTCAAATTCAGCTGGTTGAGCAGGACGATATTCCGCCGGCTTCTTCCTCCTCTTTTTCAGCTCAGCATTTTCCCTATCAACTTCTATCTTCCTCTTCAATTGCCCAACCTTGAATTTTGAATCTCCCTTGCTTGTTATAACTACCATCTCTCTGATCTTCGCATTCTCATCATCAACCACATCTTTATCTACTATGTCCTTCTCAAGGAACTTCGTGTCACCTGGCTTATTTATCTTAACCTTCCTCATCATCTGCCTAACGATGACTTCAATGTGCTTATCGTTTATCTCTACACCTTCATTTCTATAAACATCTTGAATCTCATTAACAAGGTATTGCTGAACGGCGTTAAGTCCTTTTATCTTCAGAATTGCGTGCGGATTAATCGGTCCATCTGTCAATCTATCGCCGGCATACACTCTATCACCATCTTCAACAAGTAAATGTTTCGTTTGAGGTATTTTATATTCTTTCTCAAAACGACCATCATCGCTGACGATTTTAACGATGTAGTAATTTCCTTCAGTTTTTACACTTACAACGCCGTCAATTTCAGCAAGTTCAGCTGGGTTGTTCGGTGTTCTCGCTTCAAACAGATTAACGACCTTCGGCAAACCTCCAGTTATATCTCTTATCTTTGCTTGTTCTCTCGGTATCTTAGCGATTATATCACCGGCATTTATATGTCCACCTTCTTTTAAATCAGGATTAATCAACGCTCTAACTGGGATCGGCTGGAAGTATTCCTCACCTTTTGAATCAACGATTTTAACCCTGGGAACCTTGCTTTTGTCCTTTGACTCAATTATAACTTTTTGCAAATGACCTGTTGTTTCATCCGTTTCCTCACGATAAGTGACATCTGGGATAAGGTCTATGAATTCAACTCTACCGCCTTTTTCAGCAATTATAACGGAGTTATACGGGTCGGTCTCATAAAGTTCATCATTCTTTTTGACGGTTTGACCATCTCTGACTTTCAAGTCGGAACCATAAGGTACAGCATACTTCTTCTCTTGACCATCTTTGCCAGTGATGAGCAGATATCCTTGCCTGGAAATCACACGCAGGACAGTTTGCGCTCCTTCGTCATCCACTTTTTCATAAGGTATGTACCTTATATTCACAAACTTAACAACGCCGTCATTTTTCGCATAGATTTTTGAAGGTCTGTATCCACCCCCGGCAACGCTTCCACCGGTGTGGAAAGTTCTAAGTGTAAGCTGAGTTCCAGGCTCACCGATTGATTGAGCAGCGATTATCCCAATCGCTTCACCGACCTCAACCATTCTTCCTGTTGCAAGGTTTCTACCGTAACACTTCACACATACACCGTATTTTGCTTCGCAAGTCAAGACCGAGCGAACTTCCACCTCTTCAATGTTAGCTTCTTCAATTTTCTGTGCAATTTCCTCATCAATTTCCTGACCAGCTTGAACAATTATTTCTCCTGTTGTTGGGTTATAAATATCGTGCAGTGAAACACGACCTACAATTCTTTCAGCCAATGTGACTCTTATCTCTTCACCACCTTCTTCTTTTAGGGCGCTAAGTGTTATTCCTCTTACAGTTCCGCAGTCCTCTTCGGTCACAACAACATCTTGCGCAACATCAACAAGTCGCCTTGTGAGATAGCCAGCGTCTGATGTTTTTAAAGCAGTATCCGCAAGACCTTTCCTGGCTCCGTGCGTTGATAGGAAGTACTCCCAAATTGAAAGACCCTCACGGAAGTTAGATAAAATTGGATACTCAATCATTTCATACGGCTGACCCGTCATCCCCTTCTGTGGTTTCTGCATCAAACCTCTCATACCACCTAATTGCCTAACCTGATCTTTTGAACCTCTTGCACCGGAATCAAGCATAACAAATAGAGGATTGAAACCTTGATTGACCCTTGAAAGCTCATCAAACAAAACCTTTGCAACTTTTTCAGTCGCAGCTGACCACTCATCTATAACTTTGTTATATCTCTCGGAATCTGAAATCGCCCCCTCAAGATAATCTTGCCAGTGTGCATCAACCCGGCGCTGATATTCCTCTATTATCTTGTCTTTTTCCTTTGGGACAATTACATCTGGAACACCAATTGAGATACCCGATTTAGTTGCGTAATAATAACCCATATCCTTCATCTCATCAAGAAACTCAGCTGTTCGGACATTCCCAAATTTCTTGTAAATTTTCGCTATCAAATCAGCCAACTTCTTTTTCGTCAAAAGCTCGTTGACAAAGCCGATTTCCTTTGGGACTATCTGATTAAATAAAACTCTCCCGGTCGTCGTCTCAATAATCTCATATTTACCTGTCTCGTTGTTGAAAATCCTAACCTTTATCTTAGCGTGCAGTCCAAGCTTCCCACTGTTGTGAGCGATTATAACTTCTTCGGGCGAATAAAAAGTTTTCCCTTCCCCTGGTTCACCGCTTCTTTCTTTTGTCAGATAATACAATCCGAGAACGATGTCCTGCGTTGCAATGGTAATTGGCTTTCCATCCGCTGGTTTTAGAAGATTATGACTTGAAAGCATAAGAATCCTCGCCTCAAGCTGCGCTTCATAAGAGAGCGGAACATGAACTGCCATCTGGTCACCGTCAAAGTCGGCGTTAAATGCAACGCAAACAAGTGGATGCAATTGAATTGCCTTGGCATCTGTAAGGACTGGTTGAAATGCTTGTATGCTAAGACGGTGCAAAGTTGGAGCACGATTCAAAAGAACGGGATGCCCATCAACAACCTTTTCAAGTATCTCCCAAATTATTGGGTCCTTTCTCTCTATTATCCTTTTTGCTGTTCTCGCTGCTTTGGCATAACCGCGCTCCATAAGTTTTCGGATCAGGAACGGCTTGAACAATTCAACTGCCATATCCTTTGGCAAACCACACTGGTGAAGCTTAAGCTCAGGTCCAACAACTATTACCGAACGCCCAGAATAATCAACTCTCTTCCCAAGTAAGTTCTGCCTAAATCTTCCTTGTTTACCTTTGAGTATATCCGAAAGCGATTTCAAAGGTCTATTCGTATCAGCTTTAACTGCACTTACACGCCTTGAATTATCAAGCAAAGCGTCAACTGCTTCTTGAAGCATTCTCTTTTCATTCCTTAAAATTATCTCTGGCGCTTTTATCTCCTTCAAACGTTTCAATCTATTATTCCTAATTATCACCCTGCGATAAAGATCGTTCAAATCGCTTGTCGCAAACCTACCACCTTCAAGAGGAACAAGCGGTCTTAACTCCGGAGGAATTACAGGTATATGCGTCAAAACCATCCACTCGGGTCTATTGACCTCTTGCTCAGTTGTTTTCCCAGTTCTAGTTTGAACTTCTTTCGGTTTAAAAGCTTCAACAACTTTAAGTCGCTTCAAAATCTCTTGCTTCTTCTGCTCAGATGTTTCACTGATAAGTTGTGCTCTTAACTCGGCGGAAAGCTCTTCAATGTTGATGTTTTTCAAAAGGTCAAGTATCGCTTCTCCACCCATCTTTGCGATAAATTTATCGGGATGGTCGTTCGGAAGCTTATCATTGTCAGGAAATCTATCAAGTATCTCTTGATACTGTTCCTCGGTTATCAAATCTTTTTCCTTTAAACCCGTCTTCCCCGGCTTAATCACAACATATGATTCATAATAAACAACTTTCTCAAGGTCTTTTGTAGACATCCCAAGAAGAGCTCCAATTTTGCTCGGGACAGACCTCAAGTACCAGATATGAACAACGGGAACCGCAAGTTCTATGTGACCCATCCTTTCCCTTCGCACGCTCCTTTGTGTAACCTCAACTCCGCATCTGTCACAAATGACACCCCTGTATCTGATCCTTTTATATTTACCGCAATGGCATTCCCAGTCCTTAACTGGTCCAAAAATTTTCTCACAAAAGAGACCATCCTTTTCGGGCTTATACGTCCTGTAATTTATCGTCTCCGGTTTTGTCACCTCACCTCTTGACCACTGGAGTATCGTATCAGGCGAAGCAAGACGAATTGAAACCTTTGAGATCTGTTTTTTCTTTAAAAGACCTTCTTTGACGATTGGGAGTTTTTCCATTTTTAAAACCTCCTAAAGAAAATTTATTTTTGTTTATTCAACTCTCACATCAAGACCAAGTCCCTGAAGTTCACGCACAAGCACATTGAAAGATTCAGGGATACCCGGCTCAGGTAGGTTATCACCCTTGACAATCGCCTCATAAGCTTTTGAGCGACCTTGTATATCATCAGATTTATAAGTTAACATTTCCTGCAATGTATATGCTGCGCCATACGCCTCAAGCGCCCAGACCTCCATCTCCCCAAGACGCTGTCCTCCAAACTGAGCTTTACCTCCGAGAGGTTGCTGAGTGATGAGCGAATACGGACCAATTGACCTTGCATGTATTTTATCCTCAACCATATGGATAAGTTTCATCATATAGATGTAACCGACGGTTACCTCTTGATCAAACGGTTCGCCAGTTCTTCCATCATAGAGAATCGTCTTGCCTGTTTCAGGCAATCCTGCTTTTCTTAATTCCTCTTGGATGTCTTCCCAAGTTGCTCCATCAAATATCGGGCTTGCATACTTAACACCAAGCTTTTTAGCAGCCCATCCAAGCGCCGTCTCAAATAATTGCCCAAGATTCATTCTTGAAGGAACACCAAGCGGATTCAAAACGATGTCAACAGGCGTTCCATCAGGAAGGAAAGGCATATCCTCAACAGGGGCAACTTTCGCAATTACACCTTTGTTTCCATGGCGACCAGCCATCTTATCACCAACCTGAAGCTTTCTCTTTTTCGCAACATAAACACGAGCAAGTTGAACAACCCCCGGTTGAAGTTCATCAACTTGAATCTTATATTTCTCAATTTTCGCCTCTGTCTCTATGTCCTGGAGCTTTTTAAGATAATTTTGATAAAGTTGTTTCTTCAACTGATTTTTCTTTGAATTCTCAACCCAATCAGCATCATAATCAAGCTCGTCAAGCTCCTTGATGTGCGACCTGAAAATTTCCGGTTTAAGGATGACATTCGCCCTAATTACAGTTTCGCCTTTCTTATTCCTAATTCCAAGCGATGTTTCCCCTTCAAGTAAAATTCCGAGCTTTTCGGCGAGTTTTTCCCTTGCTTCTTCAATTGCTTTCTTTCTCCTTCTCTCAATACTATCAAGAAGTTTCTTTTCTTGCCGTTTTGTTTCGGCATCTTTCTTCCTGCGCTGGAAAAGTTTAGTCGCTATAACAACACCCCTCAACCCAGGACTTGCTCTTAAAGACGCATCCTTAACTTCGCCTGCTTTCTCACCGAAAATAGCCCTTAAAAGCTTCTCTTCGGGCGTTGGCTCTGTTTCTCCCTTTGGAGTTATCTTACCAATTAAAATATCTCCTTCCTTAACATATGTCCCCACCTTAACTATACCATCTTCATCAAGGTCTTTGATTGCTTCCTCGCTAACATTTGGAATTTCACGAGTAAACTCCTCCTCCCCACGCCGTGTATCGTGAACCGCAAGCTCAAATTCCTCTATATGAATTGATGTGAAGGCATCCTCAGCGACAAGTTTCTCGCTCACAATTATAGCATCTTCAAAATTATAACCCCTCCATGGCATAAATGCAACAAAGACATTTCTACCAAGCGCAAGCTCCCCATGGTCAATCGCCGGACCATCAGCAAGGACATCTCCCTTTTTAACACGCTGTCCAACCCTTACAACTGGTTTCTGGTTTATGCAGGTATCCTGGTTTGTCCTGGCAAACTTTGTCAGCCTATACTCAACTGTGTATTTGTCATCAAAACTCAAAATCTCTTCAATGCTTCCTTTTTTATGATCATATTCAACGATGATCTTTGTCGAATCAACATACTTAACAACCCCATCCCCTTCGGCGACGATCATCATCCTTGAGTCACGAGCAACTTTATCCTCAAACCCAGTTCCAACAAATGGTGCCTCCGGCCTCAAAAGTGGAACCGCTTGCCTTTGCATATTTGAACCCATAAGTGCTCTATTTGCGTCATCATGCTCAAGGAACGGTATCAAAGAAGCAGAAACGCTGACAATCTGGTTAGGGGAAATGTCCATGTATTGAACTTCCTCTGGTCTCACGACAACGAAATCCCCACCTTTTCTCGCCTTGATTTTATCAGTCAAAAACCTCCCACTTGAATCAATAGGAGCATTTGCTTGAGCAATTATAACTTCTTCTTCACGATCAGCACTCAGATATTCAATTTCGTTTGTAACCCTTCCGTTTTTAACTTTTCTATAAGGCGTCTCAATAAATCCAAACTCATTTACCCTCGCAAACACAGCAAGCGAGGCAATAAGCCCAATGTTTGGACCCTCGGGCGTCTCTATCGGGCAAAGACGACCATATTGAGTATAGTGTACATCTCTAACCTCAACCCCAGCTCTTTCCCTCGTCAAGCCACCTGGACCCAATGCACTGACTCTGCGCTTATGAGTTATCTCAGCAAGTGGATTTGTTTGATCCATAAACTGGGATAGCTGGCTCGTTCCAAAAAACGAATTAAGAGCATTGGCGATTATCCTTGAATTGACAAGCTCTTGTGGCGTGAGCTTCTCTGTCTCCCTTAAATTTAACCTCTCTTTTATCGTCCTCGCCATTCTGGCAAAAGCAGCGTTTAAAACTTGCCCCAATTGCTCAGCAACAGTTCTAACCCTACGATTACCTAAATGATCAACATCATCAATTCTTTCCCTACCGCTTTGCAAACGAACAAGATACTTAATAATCGCAACTATATCTTCTCGTGTTAATGTCGTCTGATTTATAGGTACATTAAGTTTCAAGCGAGAATTAATTTTATACCTTCCAACTTCCCCAAGATCATATCTTTTAGGATTAAAAAACCACTTTTCAATTATGCCCCTTGCCGTTTCAGCTTCCTGAGGTTCACCAAGGCGTAACTGTTTATAGATATGCTCAATCGCATCTCTCTCAGATTTTATAGAGTCCTTGTCCATCGTCTTTAAAATTATCTCTTTAACATCTGAGTCGCCTTCCTTCCAAACAAGCAACTTCTTTATATTCGCTTCCCTAATCCTCTCCAATGCCTCTTGAGTTAACTCAGAGTTTCTCGTTAGGAGAATTTCCCCAGTTTTTAAATCAACGACATCGCTTGCAACAATTTTACCGATCAAATTTGTCATTTTAGAATCGCTGACGGAAACTTCTTCAACGAGTTCAAACAACCTCAAGATATCTTCATCGCTTGAAAACCCAAGAGCTCTCAAAAGCGTCGTCACATAAAACTTCCTCCTCCTGTCAATGTAAACATACATCATATCCGTAACATCCGTCGTAAACTCAAGCCAAGAACCCTTAAGCGGTATAATTTGCGCCTGATATGTCTTCAAACCGTTCGGGAAAACCGTCTCGTCAAAGAAAACGCCCGGAGACCTTTGAAGCTGATTGACAACTACCCTTTCAGCGCCATTTATGATAAATGTTCCTCTCTCTGTCATATACGGCAAATTCCCAAGGAAAACATCCTGTTCAATCGTTTCAACATAATCAACATGGCTTGGGTCTAACTTTGACGATAGGCGAAGTTTCGCTTTCAATGGCACCCCGTATGTCAACCCACGCTCTTTGCATTCCTCAATTGTGTATTTCGGTTTGTCAATGTAGTATTCAATGAAATCAAGAACATAAACTTCTTTTGAATCTGTTATCGGGAAATTCGCCTTAAATACAGCTTGCAAACCCTTATTTTCACGCTTGCTTGGCGGAACATCCTCTTGAAGAAATTCTTTAAACGATTTAAGCTGAATCTCCAGTAAATCCGGATAATCAAGCACATTCTTAATACGCCCGAAAGAAATTCTTCCCGATGCTGTGATTTCTCTCTTTTTACTCAATTTTTATCACTCCTTGAAATTTTAATTTTAAAAAAGCAACAAGCCGATAACCCCAAAAGTTCATCACTTTTAGGAAGTTACCGGCTTGACGAAAATTTAATTTTTTTGTTTTTCAAAATTTAAATCTTCGGAAGAATTATTTAATTTGAACTTGAGCGCCAGCTTCTTCAAGTTCCTTCTTTATCTTCTCCGCCTCTTCTTTAGAAACACCTTCCTTTATCGGTTTAGGTGCACTGTCAACGAGGTCTTTTGCTTCCTTAAGTCCAAGTCCAGTTATTTGCCTGACTATTTTTATAACATTCAACTTTTGAGCCCCTGGATTCACAAGTATAACATCAAACTCCGTCTTTTCCTCAGCTGCTGGTTGTGTCCCCGCTGGAGCTGGACCAGGGACACCCGGTACAACAACTGGAGCCGCAACCGCTGCAGCACTTACGCCAAACTTTTCCTCAAGGATTTTCTTTAACTCAACTGCCTCAAGTAATGTGAGTTTCTCAATTCTTTCTACGATCTCCTCAACTATTTGCGATGGCATTTTTCCTCCTCTATAATTTTTGTTTTTAAAATTCTTTTATGAACCTTTTTCCTCAAGTTTTTTGGCAATTGCATCAATTACAAGAACAAGTTCGGATAAAACAGCATTCAAAGCGAAAACTATGCCACTGGCAGGTGAAGCTATACTTCCAATTATACCTGCGATAATATCCGCTTTTGAAGGCAAATTTGCAAGCTCATCAAGCTTTGAACCATCATATACTTGCCCCTCAATGAAAATCGCCTTAACCGATGGCTTGTCAATTTTACCCTTCACCTTCTTAATCAATCTCACTGGCGTGATTGGGTCATCGTACCCAATTGCAACAGCTGTTGGACCTTCAAGATATCTAAACAAATCATCATAGCCACCGACATTCTGCATCGCTATCCTCAAAAGGGTATTTTTCGCAACTTTATATTCCACACCAGCGCTCTTCAGCTCTTTTCTCAACTCATTCACCTCAGCAACTGTCATCCTTGTAAAGTCAGCCAAGACAACGCCTTTGGCTTTTGAAAATTTTTCAGCCATCTCAGATATGACCTTTGCCTTCTCCTCTCTCTTCATCTTTAACCTCAAAATTTTTTAAGTTAAAAATATCACCTCTCTGAAAAAGAGTGCGCTCTCTTTCACCAGAGATGTTGGCTTAGAAGCAACCCTTTCTATGATAAACTCATAATAGAGTTCTTATCAATCTTTATCCCTGGACCCATCGTACTTGAAATAGTGATGTTCTTTATATACTGACCCTTAACCGATGGGGGTCTCAACTTTATAATCGTTGAAAGCAATGTCTTGATGTTCTCAATCAGCTTCTCATTTTCAAATGAAATTTTCCCAACCGAAGCGTGAATGTTTCCAGCTTTATCAACTCTAAATTCTACTCTACCCGATTTCGCTTCTCTTACTGCTTTTGCTACATCATTGGTTACGGTGCCACTTTTCGGGTTAGGCATCAAACCTCTTGGTCCAAGTATCTTACCAAGTTTTCCAACCTCACCCATCACCTCTGGCGTTGCAATTATAACATCAACATCCGTCCATCCTTCTTTTATCTTGTTTATATACTCATCAAACCCAACATAATCAGCACCAGCTTCAATTGCTTCTTTCTCCTTTTCTGGTTGCTTCGTCAAAACAAGAACGCGAACCTTTTTCCCCGTCCCGTATGGTAAAACAACTGTCCCACGAACCATTTGATCCGCATGTCTTGGGTCAACCCCAAGACGAACAGCTATATCAACCGTTTCATCAAACTTCGCTGTTGCGGTTTCCTTAACCTTTTGGACCGCTTCTTCAAGTGAATACGCCTTTGATTTATCAATTTTCTTCAGCGCTTCAAGATATCTTTTGCTGTGCTTCGCCATTTCCCTTTTCAAAATTAAATTTTTAATCAACCACTTCAATCCCCATGCTCTTAGCCGTCCCCTCTATCATACGCATCGCAGCTTCAATATCATCAGTGTTCAAATCAGACATCTTCATCTGCGCAATTTCCCTTATTTGCTGACGTGTGACCTTGCCAACTTTAACACGCTTTGGTTCGGACGATCCTTTCTCTACCCCCGCTGCTTTTTTCAGCAAAACAGAAGCAGGGGGTGTCTTTACAACAAATGTAAAGGACTTGTCTGAATAAATCGTCACAATAACAGGCAATATCAAACCCATTTTATCCTGGGTTCGCGCATTGAACTGCTTACAGAACTCCATTATGTTTATCCCTCGTTGACCTAAAGCAGGTCCAACTGGTGGCGCTGGGGTTGCTTGCCCACCAGGTATTTGTAACTTAACATATCCTACAACTTTTTTCGCCATCCCAATTAAAAATTATTTTTTAATTTTCACCTTTCAACTTCAACTTGTGTGAAATCAAGCTCAACGGGCGTCTTCCTTCCGAAGATATTGATCATCACCTTCAATTTCATCTTCTCGGAATTAACCTCTTGAATCACTCCTTGAAAGTCAGTAAACGGACCTTCAATAACTCTGACAGAATCTCCCACCCTAAATGGGACATCAACCCTTTCACCTTCCTCAACACGCCCAACAAATCTTTCCACCTCATCTTCTCTTAAAGGCACTGGATTTCCTTTCGGACCCACAAAACTAACAACCGAAGGTATACTTTTGATAAAATTCTTCACCTCATCGTCCATTTCCGCCTCAATCAAAATATAACCAGGAAAAAATGCCTTAATACGCGATTTCTTTTTACCTTCTTTTACTACTGTAACTTTTTCAGTTGGGACAAAGACACTAAAAATTTTATCCTTAAACTTACCCTCAGCTAGTTCATTCTCAATATACTTCTTAACTCTGTTTTCATGCCCCGAATATGTCCTCACAGCATACCATCTTCTTGCCATATCAAACATTCAGAATATAACTTTTAAAATTTCCGTTACGATTATATCAATTATCCAAATCACAATTGTAAACAAAAGACAAGCAACGATGACAACCTTTGTTGATTCAATCAATTCATCTTGCTTTTGCCAGGTGACTTTTTGCATTTCCTTGTAGATATCAGTAAAAAAGTTGATGATTTTTTCTCTCATCAGATGATTTTTTTATGAATTTTCTAAAAAGCACGCCCGGAGGGACTCGAACCCCCAACCTGCGGTTTTGGAGACCGCTGCTCTACCAGTTGAGCTACGGGCGTATCCCATTTAGCGCGTTTCCTTGTGGATTGTATGTTTATTGCAATGTTTGCAATACTTCTTATATTCAACCCTTTCAGGGTGCTTACGCCTATTTTTCGTCGTGGTATAATTCCTTCTCTTGCAAACAGTACATTCAAGCGTGATTATCTCTCTCCCTTCGCTTTTAGCCATTTAATGGAGCTTAATTAATTATAAAAAAATTTTTGAGCTCGCGACCGGGATTGAACCGGTGACCTCGTCCTTACCAAGGACGCGCTCTACCAACTGAGCTACGCGAGCTTCCTGAGAGCGGGCGACGGGACTCGAACCCGCGACCACCAGCTTGGAAGGCTGGCGCTCTACCATCTGAGCTACACCCGCTCAAAACAAGTGGGTGGGGAGGGATTCGAACCCCCTCAGGCTTCACGCCACTGGGTTTACAGCCCAGCCCGGCTCTCCAACTCCGGCGCCCACCCATCACCAGAGCTGGCGCGGGGATTTGAACCCCGGACCTGCTGATTACAAGTCAGCTGCTCTACCAACTGAGCTACGCCAGCTTTAAAAAGAACTCCTTACTTAAAGTGCAATCATAAATATAATCATTCAACTTAAAAAAAGCAAGAATTTCAACCCGAACTAGGCCCATACTTCAACATCCGCAACTTTATCTCCTTAACTATCGCATGATACTCCTCCAAATAATCCTTCGGCGGTGTCACCTTAACCCAATTCCCCAAACCCATACTCACTTGAACCTCAAATTCCAATACGGTATTGTAAATCTGATAACTCCTAAAATAAATGCTCGTCCTACCACGAGGTATTATGTGAACCTTCACCCTATCGCGAAACAATACCCCTATCGTATCAGAACCGATTGCCATCTGCCCATCCCTCAATCGCCAGTATGTCTGCATAACATAATAATCCTTCGTCGGATCAATTATCTCCATCGTATATTCATAAAGCTGTAAAATAAAACTCGTCTCGTTTATAATGTAATTTTTATCCGTGTTAAATGAAATCTCATACGAAACCACACCGCGTTCGCTTGTTAAATTCCAACTACGACAACCAAACATAACCAAAACCAAAACAAATAAAAACCTTAAAATCATCTCTATATCTCCTCCTTTACTTTATTGTGTGGTTGGTGGAACCCCACTATCCGGCTCGGGTGTCCCGCTTAATCCCCATATCAATGTATACGTCCCAATGATAATTAAACCAAGCACAATGATGAAAAACAAACTCGTCATAACAGAAGCCCCTCGCGGTAATATCTTCCTGATGAAATCTCTGTCTATCTTCTTAACACCCTCATCTATATTGTCATACCGCCAAGTTATATCAACAGTGTGAAATCTTGAATTTAATTTATCATAACACTCAAACCTTCCAACAAGAAAAACATCATTCGTGTCCTTACCCTGATTCACAAAACTGCCAAAAAAGAGATAATCAACACCAAGCATGTGCGACAAAATTATAACATCGTTCTCAGCTGGATATGACAAAACACTATTAATCCTATCACTTCCAACAAGCTTAACGGCTTCCTCGGGAGAAACAATTTCAATTGATGGTTTCTTAGCGAGGAGGTACAAAATTCCATTTGTTATCTCGCGCTTTGTTCTTTCAGAAACACCGTCAAATTTAAAACCGATAAAACCAACCCTCGGCCTACCCCGCTGTTGGGCAAATATAAAACTTGGGATAAACTCATAAATCAGCAAAGAAAAAATGGCGAAACCAGCCAAAATCTTATTTCTGAAAAATTTCATATAACCGAAATTTTTTATTTGACCGCTAACTTAACGAAACCTGAAACAACCTCATAAAACTTTTCCACTGCATAATCAACATCATCAATGCTATTTGCTCTACCGAACGAGAACCGCACAGTTGAAAGAGCTGTTTTTTCATCCCGTCCAAGAGCCATTATAACATGTGAAGGTCTTAAACTTCCAGATGTGCAAGCAGAACCATTTGAAACAGCAACACCTTTAATATCAAGCCCGTAAATAATAGCTTCAGCATCTATCTCTATTTTACTTGAATTAATTGAAAAATTCAATATATGAGGTATTGACTTATCAACCGAACCATTCAAAAGAAGCACATCACTAATTTCACTGAAAACATCGTTTATTTTATAAAGCATTCTTTCCTTCAACATCTTTGCATGCTCAAAATCATTTATCATCCGTTCAGCGCAAACTTCAACCGCCTTACCAAATCCAACTATTAATGGAACGCTCTCTGTCCCCGCCCTTCTTCCCGCTTCCTGCGAACCACCGTGATGAAATTTTTCAATCTCAACCCCACTCCTGATGTAAAGGAAACCTATGCCTTTAGGTCCATAAATTTTATGAGCCGATGCCGAAAGCAAATCAACATTCAATTTATCCACATCAACATCAATCTTCCCAAACGATTGAACAGCATCTGTATGAAACAAAATGCCATACTCCTTCGCAATTTGACCTATCGCCTCAATTGGCTGAATAGTTCCGATTTCATTATTTACGTGCATCACACTTATAAGACAAGTCCTCGGGGTTATGGCTTGCTTAACATCGTCAGGGTCAATAATCCCATCCGATCCAACTTTTAGAAAAGTCACATCAAACCCATTTTTCTGAAGAAACATACACGCATCAAGAACTGCGTGATGTTCAATTTGCGTTGTTATTATGTGATTTTTACCTCTTTTTAAATTTGCGATCGCAATTCCAAAAATAGCGAAATTATCCGCCTCAGTTCCACCACTCGTAAACACAATCTCAGAGGGCTTAGCATTTATAAAATTAGCTATCCTTTCCCTCGCTTCTTCAATAGCGACTTTCGCTTCCCTGCCAAATTGATGAACAGAGGATGGGTTACCGAAAATTTCCGTAAAATAAGGCATCATCGCCTTTAGGACATCGGGCTCAATCGGGGTAGTTGCTGCGTGGTCAAGATAAACTCTTCTCATAAAATTTTCAAAATTGATTTAAAACTTAACACTTATTCCAAGCGTTGGCAAAATCGGAAGTGAACTGATCGCGCGCCTTTTTATCTTTCCATCCGAAACACTAAAATCATAACCAACGATATTCTTTCTGTTGTAAACATTCATAACATCAATGTAAATGTCCATATCCGATCCGAAAAATTTCGTATTATAAGTAAACCTGACATCAAGCCGATGATAAGGTGGCTTTCTTGAATTGAAGAAATTGCTCAACCCACCATAGTCAATATCAAGTATAACTTTGTCCTTTACAGTCGCAATCCAAACAGAAGAATCTGTCACCATTATCCTCGGCTTTAACCCAACTGGCTCAGTATAAGGATAATTTGAACCATACATCCAGGTAAAGCTTAAATCAAACTTTCGGCTCAACCTCCAATTCAAAACAACATTAAATGTATGTCTTTGGTCAAATATAAACGGTATATCAACCCCGTAAATCTTCCTCCTAGCAATAGAGTAAGAGTAAGAAACCCAACCGTAAACCTTTGTTTTAACTTTTCTCTTTTCAAGAAAAATTTCAAACCCATACGCCTTCCCATCACCCATATTAACAGGGATTGATGTAACCGAATCAGGCACAACCACAAGATAAGGGTCGCTCCAACCTCGCCTGTCAGTTATCGGATGATCAGGTATTCTATCCGATACCCATTTCGTCCCCTGAACACGCTTTCTTACGATGAGGTTATCAAAGTCCTTGTAATAACTTTCAACTCTGAAAAGAACATCAGAAGTCAGCCATCTTTCAACCCCCAAAACATAATGCTTTGACATCTCAGCATTTAATCCTTCCGCTTTTGTGAAATCAAAAAATGTGTTTTGATCGTAAATTTTCTCATAACCGGGCGATTGATAATACCATCCATAAGCAAACCTTAAACTCGTCAGAACATCAAAATTGTAAAGGATGTTCAAGCGTGGTGAAATGTAACTTTTCCCAATTATCCCATAATAATCAAACCTCAACCCGGGTTGAACGATAAACTTTGAACCAAATTTTATCCTGTCCTGAATGTAAAAGTTGTATTTTGAATACTTTTCGGCATAGTTAAAAATCTCTGGAGCGGAAAAGAAACCAAGCGACTTCAAAAACATTTTAAGCTGTTCATCCATTTTTAAAACATATTTCAATTCCGAATTAATCAGATGACTTCCAAAACCAATCTCTATCAAGTGCCTGCCGAAATAATAGCTCAGATCAAACGAAAGGGCTGTTTTACGAATTGAATAATTTGACCAAGTATCTATCTTAAAAAAGGTTGCGTCATCAGGGACGATTTTCCCCTGTGCATCATACGAGGGGTCAAGGATTTCACCACCAAATTTACTCTCACCGGAATTCTCATACCAAGAAGCCATAAACTTAACAAAGGAATTTTTCCCAAGGGAATAGCTCCAGGAGAAACCGAATGTTTTATTGTAAGATAGGTCATTTACGGCTATGCTATCTGGGCGATCAAAATTCTGACCCGTTATGACATTCATAGCATCACGGCTGAAGATGCCAATAAAGTTAAACTTTTGTTTTTCAAACGGCTCAAAGGTCAATTTCATTTGAAAATCGTAAAAATTCGGGAATGTCACATCACCGTTTACAAGCTTAGTCTTTTCAGCTATCGGTTCAAGGATTAAATCATAATAAGTTCTCCTCGTTGAGAAAATCCAGGAGCCGTTTAAAGGCAGTTTTCCCTCAAAAATCAAATTAGCGTTTGTGAGATTGACATTTACCATGCTTGAAAAAATTTTATCTCTTCTTCCCTCACGAGCGCCCACATCAAGGACCGCAGACAATCTATCCCCATATTTTGCAGGGAAACCACCACTCATAAAGTTAAATTCCCCAACCGCATCCGGATTGAACATGCTCACAAAACCATACAAGCGATAGGGATTATAAACCTCTATACCGTCAATTATTATCAAGTTTTCGTCTGGTGATCCACCACGCACAACAAAATTAGTCCCAAAATCAGTTGGCGCAAAAACCCCTGGCAATGTCCTTAACATCCTAAAAACATCTTCACCAAAACCAGCGCCTACCTTTACAGTCCTTGGCTCAACCTCAACAAAACTTGGTCTGACATCCACAATACGCTTCGTTTTATAATCAGCTAAAACTTCAACTTCACTGAACTCAACATAACTTTGCTTCAATTGGAATTCAACATACGATATCTTCCCCTTCTCAATCACAACTCTTTTTCTTTCAACTTCATAACCTATAACTTTCACCTCAACCTCATAAATCCCTGGCTTGACCTTTATCTCAAACTCACCGTTATCGTCACTTGATGAACCCATCAGAGTCCCAACAACTACAACATTGGCATTTGGGATTGGCTGTCCCGTCTCTAAATCAATAACTTTTCCTTTTATCAGCGATTCTTGAGAAAGCAATGTAATTGAGGAAATTAAAATCAACCCCAAAATCCAGGGATATCTATTCCACACTTATAGCACCTCCCACTTTCAATTTTATTTCTCACCACTCTAAAACCAAATCTCTCAACGAGCAAAGCACCGCAATTATAACAATACGTGTTTTCATATTTATCAACATATCCGGGGATATTCCCAGCATAAACAAATCTCAAACCTTCTTCATAACCTATTTCAGCTGCCCTTATAAGTTGCTCTGGTCTTGTATTGTCTGGATCTGTCATTTTATAATCCTTATGAAACGCGGTCACATGCCAAGGTATGTTCGGTGAAACACTGGCAAGAAACTTTGCGATATCCCTCAACTCAGATTCCGAATCGTTAAACCCGGGGACAACAAGCGTAACAACTTCAACCCAAAATCCTTTTTCAACAAGCATCTTTATCGTGTCAAGGACAACGCTTAACCTCCCGCCAAGTTTTCTATAGTTCAAATCGTTAAATGTCTTCAGGTCAACTTTATAAAAATCAACATAGGGTCGCAAATAATCAAGAACCTCAGGCGTTGCATTTCCATTTGAGACATAAGCCCCGCGAATTCCGTATTTCTTTGCTATTTTGAAAATTCCAACAGCCCATTCAGATGTTATAAGTGGCTCATTATATGTGCTCGTTATAATTTTGCTTTTATATTTCAAAGCAATCTCAACTATTTCTTCAGGCGTAATAAAATCAGGCAGGATGCCAGCAACCGGGTCCCTTAGTGCTTGAGATGTAACCCAATTTTGACAATAATCGCAGTGGAAATCGCAACCTAACATTCCAAAACTCAAGGTATAACTTCCAGGATAAACATGGAAAAACGGTTTCTTTTCAATTGGATCAAGCGCAAGTGATGTCACATATCCCCACGGGACGAGAAGTTTGCCCCCAGAGTTAAATCTAACCTTACAAACACCACTTCTCCCCTCCGGTATTTTACACCTATGACCACAAGCGAAGCATTCAATTCTTTTGTCGTCAATCTTTCTGTAAAGCTCACCTTCTCTTGAGTTTTTAATCAAAACATCTCTTAATGTTTGAACCTCGCTGTACATGAACAACCTCCACTTTATCTTTTGCGCTCAATAACTCCAACACCTTAAACACATTTCAAGTTTCAATCGGAAAGAGCCGAGATTATCGCCTTACAAAAAGCTGGAAGGTCATCCGGATTCCTTGAACTTATCAAATTCCCGTCAACGACAACTTCATCATCAATATATTCGGCGCCTGCGTTAACAAGGTCATCTTTTATTGAGTAGAAACCGGTCACCTTTTTCCCTTTTAAAATCCCAGCGGATATTGGAACCCATCCAGCATGACATATGAAAGCGACAACTTTTCCAAGCTCGTAAAATTTCCTCGTCAGTTCAACCGCAACTTTATTTCTCCTTATTCTGTCCGGCGCATATCCCCCAGGGATTACAACTGCATCAAAATCATCAACATTTACATCTTCAAATTTAATATCCGACTTTATGGGATAACCATTTTTGCCCTTGAAAACCCGAACCTCTGGTCCAGCAATTTTAATCCCAGCCCCTTCTTCAATTAAGCGATATCTCGGATAAAGAAGTTCTATCTCCTCAACCATATCTTCAACGAAGATGACAATTTTCTTTCCCTTTAGTTTCATCTCGCAAAGTAAATTTTATTTTAACAAGACCATTTTATTTACAGCGCTAAATCTACCGGCTTTGACCCTATAGAGATAAACCCCGCTCGGTAAGTCGCCAGCCTTGAATTTAACAACTTTTGTCCCAGCGTCAAATCTCTCATCATCAATTAAAACCTTCACCCTTTTGCCCAAGACATTAAAAATTTCAATTGTTACATCCGCCGGCTCTGGAAGATCAAACTTTATATTCGTCTCATTGTTGAACGGGTTTGGATAATTTTGATATAATGTGAACTTTTTCGGTAAAGTTTGTTCAAATCCAGTGTCCGTAATCAACTGATTCCATCTCATCCTTGCCCTTAAAACCGAATTTCTCAAAACGCTCAAGCTATCTCCACAAACGATGGCAAATCCAATTTTTAAGGTATCACCATTTTTCAAAGTTCCAGTTCCTCCTGATATCACAACTGATACATCTCCTGCTCCCGCTGTATTTCTCCTCACACCTTTATAACTTAACGCTTGCCATTTCTCACTTTTTGTGAAGCCATCATAAATCCCCCAAAGCGAATCGCCAGCATTGTTTATAAACCAAATGCCCTGCCCATTCCCACTAACAAGTGCAATTCCAGCTAATGTTTTTTCACCGTTTGGGTCAACATCATAAACATAAACGAAATCACCTATTGGATCATATTTTATGACATTTTCATAAGCACTCCCAAGGTCAAAATCAAGAAACAACCCGGCTCGGAAATTTAAATAATCACTCCCCGATTTATTTATAACCGAGTATTTCAAAAGCACAAAGTTCATATCATCAAATGTCTGATCAAAAGAGAAACTATTCAAAATGACATCAACACCAACTTTATTTTGCGATGGCGCAAGCGAATCTGTGAAGATGGAGAATCCATCTTGAGCGGAAATATCTCCTGGGGTTATCAACTTGAAGGATGTCTTAGAAGAGAAATCATCCCTTTGATGTTGCCCGGTTTCGTCCCTCGCAACATCAACAATTGAAGAACTGCTGACCCCAACCATAAAAGCGCCCTCAAATAATAGATTATTTCCATCCTTGTAAATCAAACCTTTACCTTGAGTGTTATGCGGGTAATCGTTAAAAGCGAGATTCCCACGACTCGTCACCGTTAAAGTTACAAAATTAGCGTTGTGATCTCTGTAAGTTGGTCGGACCAAAATCTTGAAATAAGCGAAATCGTTATAAGCACCAGAGGAAATTTTAACGACGAACTTGATTGTATAATTTTCCGGGGTCGTCGGTAAAATTTGAAACTTGAATGGCTCTTCGTAGTTGCTCTTTGACTGTAAAGTTCCAAGTGAGCCGATTGTGAATGTCCCGCTTATTATCTGAACATAGGGGTCGCTTGCTTCAAGGCGAGCGATTAAATTTGAAGCTGGGTCAAGATAATTTCTAAAGACACCTTTAATTTGAATAACCTCCCCGGGGTCAATAGCACCATCCTTATTTCCGAGAGAATCATCAACAAAGAAATCCTCAAACCTAACAGCCGGGGAACTTATCGTCAGTGCCCTATAGGCATTCACTCTGCCAAAACCGAGCTGATATCTATAATACGGATTTTTATCGTCAATCGGGTCAGCGCTAACTCTAATTTTTTCGGCGACTTGCAAAGGAGAAAGCCCCGGGAATTTAGCCCTGACAAGCCCAGCAATACCTGCAACAAGTGGGCTTGCCATTGATGTACCCGTTAAACTTTCATAAGTATCGTTATACCAGGTATTGTAAATCCCTCCATCAACAGAAAAAACACCTCCCGGGGCACAAACATCAATCGTCTCACCGAAATTTGAATATCCAGCTTTAACATCATTTGAATCAACAGAGGCAACGCTTAAGACATATTTATATCCCGATGGCGAATGAAATTCATCGCTTCTTCCATTGCCTGCAGCTGCTACAACAAGAGCGCCTTTTGAAGTCGCATAATTTATAATTTCTTGCTCAAATCTGGAACCGCCACCGCCACCCCAACTGCAATTTATAACCTTCGCACCGTTATCAACAGCATAAACTATACCTTCGTAGCCATAATAGATTAAATTTTCGTTATCATTGTCAATTGAAACTTTCACTGCCATAATTTTACATTTAAAACCAGCTCCTGCAACTCCAATTCCATTGTTTGTAACCGCAGAGGCAATTCCAGCGACATGCGTGCCGTGAACCGGCTTTTTTTCGCTTGGATCGTTATCCTGCTTTCCCCTGTCATTGTTGAAATTATCCTTACCGCCAAAGTCCCACCCAATGAAATCATCAACATAACCATTTCCATCGTCATCAATACCGTTGTTTGGAATCTCGCGCCAATTGCGCCATATATTCCCAGCAAGGTCCGGATGATCAAGGTCAACGCCAGTGTCAACAATACCTATGACAACATTTGTATCACCTTGAGTTATATCCCAAGCAGACGGAAGTTGAACCTTCCGCAAATACCACTGATATGTTTGAAAATAAGGATCGCTAGGTATGAAATTTGGTTTGTAAATATAATGCGGTTCGGCATATTCAACACTGCTAAGACGTGAAAGCTTTGAGACAACTAAATCAACATCCATCATCTCAGAAAACCTAACTAGATAAATCAAACCCAAATCAATCTCACCTTTTTTCAAGCTTTTCCCAACCTTCTCAGGGAACATCGGTTCAACCGAAGTTATCCCAAGTTGCCCAGCAACATTATTGAACTCATCTATTTCAACTTTTTTCAAGCCGAGAAAATTTTTATATCCCTCCTTGAACTTAACAATAGCGATCCCCGGTATATATCTTTTTTCGACCTTATGCCCACCATTTCGCAAGTTAAATTCAACGCCATAAATTTCAACCTTTTCGTCAGCAGTCCTAAAAACTGGCGAAATTAAAACTAAAAGAAAAATCATCAAAAGAAAAACTATGTATCTCATCTCAAGCTACATTATATTTTAAAACGAAAAACCAAAACCAGCCGAAAGAACATTGACATTTCCAACCGAATAATCAACATTTAAATCAAAAATCGCAAGACCAAGCTTAAATCCAGCTGTCGCTCTGAAATTATTCTTCCCCTTGAGTGAAAAACTCAAATTTTGCTTTTGAGCTCCTGGGAGAGGTGGCTCGTAGGTGTAGTTTATATCTGCTGAGAAAGATTCATACCCAACACCGCCATAAAGCGTAAAAAATATAAAGCTCTTGCTTGCGTGAACATTCACATTTAAAGCTGTTGCCTTAAGATATGATCCAACTTTCAACTGCTGATAAACGCCTTGGATGGCGACATTTATTGGGAACATCGGTATATATTGACTTATACTGTGTCCCAGACCAATCCCCAAAAGATTTACACTTCCAATGTCATCGTCAATTTTTATAGACGGGACAAATCTTACGAGAAGTTCAGAGTTCATAGTTGAAAAAGCAACTTGTGGAACGGCAAGCGGAACAACTTCCAACCCAACGCCACCTGGCAAGTTAACATCCTGGATGTTTTTATATTTTGTCTTTGCCCCGGCATTTTTATCACCTAAAACTGTAGCGGTATTAACCGTTGAAGGATCATAATCAGAGCCAAGTTCAGCAGTAAATGTCTTCATTGATGATGGGACGAAAACACCCATTGCTTTAACGCCGACATAAAATCCGAAAAGTTTGCTCATTGAAGCGGTATGATAAAGCCCGGAGTTTAAATTAGCCCCCATCACATCAACAAGTGGTTGGATATAACCTTTTGCAGCGGATTGGGGAAAGCTTGTGAGATTTTCGTCAACCTGAGCGAAAACAAAAGAAGAAAAAATTAAAAATATACCTACTAACCGAATTGCTTGCCTCATTTTTCCCTCCGTTTTTTGGTTTTTAAATTAGCTCACTCTTTCAAGAACGAAATCTGCAAGTTTTAAAAGTGATCCCCGTGCTGGGGAATCCGGAAAATCAAATATAAATCCCTTCGCTCTGTCAAGATATTCTTCCGCGACTTTCAGTGTGTAATCAATGCCACCATAACTTTTCACGAAATCAATCACATAAGAAATATCTTTCTTCGTCAGATTATTTTTTATGATTTTAATCACACGCCTTGCTTCTTTACGAGACGAGTTTTTCAAAGCGTAGATTAATGGTAGCGTTATCTTTCCATCTTTTATATCTGCACCAACTGGTTTTCCTGTTATTGAACTGTCACCTGTGTAATCAAGCAAGTCATCTCTTAGCTGAAATGCAACGCCTATATTTTCTCCGTAATTTTTCAATTTTACCCTGACAAATTCATCATCGGTTGCGCTTGCTGCGCCGAGCTCGCAACAAGCGGAAATTAAAGATGCTGTTTTATCCGATATTATCCTGAAATAAACTTCCTCGTCAATTAAATTTGACCTTGAGCTTTGAATCTCAAGCAATTCCCCCTCACTCATCCTTTTAACAGCATTGCTTGTTATATGAAGAAAGTCATATTCCTTATGCCTTAGAGAAATCAACAACCCCTGCGCTAAGAAAAAATCGCCCATCAAGACAGCAACTTTATTTCCCCATATCGCATTTATTGACGGGAAACCACGCCTCATATCTGACTCGTCAACAACATCGTCATGTATAAGTGTCGCGGTGTGAAGAAGCTCGGCAAGCGTAGCAGCATGATAGGTGGCTTCATTTATCTCACCGACAAGCTTTGCAGAAAGCAAAACGAGAGTTGGTCTGATCCTTTTCCCTTTTTGTCTGAGGATGTAATGCGAAATTATATTTAAAAGTTTCACTTGTGAAAACATCGTGCGCCTAAAAATTCTCTCAAATTCAAGTAGTTCCTTTTGTATCGGTTGTATAATTTCCTTTAAATTCACAACTTCACCTTTTTTGTTTTAAACACTTGGCTTTTTACCTGTTAATTTAACGACGAAAATGCTCAGTTCATATAGAAGATAAAGCGGTATTGCAAGTGCCGCTTGGCTTGCGATATCAGGACCTGGGGTCAGGACAGCAGCGATTATCAAAATGAGGACAACCGCATGTTTTCTATAATGTCTCATAAAAGCTGGGGTTAAAATTCCAAGACGTCCGAGGAAAAAAGAAACCATTGGCAATTCAAAAACTATTCCCGATGCAAGGATAAGCCCGATGACGAAACTTATGTATTCATTTATTGCTATGATATTTTTTATCTCACTGCTACCAAACTCGGCAAAAAACTTTAATGAGATAGGCAAAAGGACAAAGTAAGCGAAGATAAGCCCAGCAAAAAAACAAAATGAAGAAAAAGCGACAATCCACAAGACATATTTTCTCTCCTTTGGAAGGAGCCCCGGCTCAACGAATTTCCAAATTTGATAAAGTGTGAAGGGAAAACTCAAAACAATACCTGATATGACGACGACTTGCATATAAAGCATGAACTGTCCATATGGCTTGAGATTTTGGAGTGTAAAGCCAGCTTTTTTAGCTGGGACGATTAAAATCCCGTTGACGATTTCATCGCTGAAGAAAGCACAAATTATAACCCCGATTAAAATTCCAAGAAGTGATTTTATTATCCTTGATCTTAATTCTTCAAGGTGCTCCCAAAATGTCATTTCTTTCTCATACACTTGTGCGGTGTTTTCCGTTTTCGCCTCAGCCATAATAAAATTGGTTTATCTTCGCAAACTTTTTGATTAAGTTAATTATTTAGAAAGTTAAAATCAAAAAATCCCCCATTTTTCGGAATGATTTGTGCCCGGGGCGGGATTCGAACCCGCACGGGCTTAAAGCCCACTACACCCTGAATGTAGCGCGTCTCCCAGTTCCGCCACCCGGGCAAAATTCAACTAAATTTATCGCTTGTGAAAAAAATTTCAAAATTTGCTTTTAAATTCCATTTTTGCAAATTTTTACAGCGTGAAAACAAAAATCAATAAAAAATGAAACCCGAACTTTTAATCTCGTTGCTAATTTTAACTTTGGGTTGCAAAATCGTTGGACAAGAAGATGAATTCATCTACGGAAAAATTTATGTCAACTCAATTGTGGTAGATGACAGCGTAAAATTCGGTGAAACATTCACTGTTAAAATCTATGGATCGTTCCCAACCCCAGGTTGGCAAATCTTCAAACACGAGATAAACGAAACAGAAAGTAAAATTGAGATCACACCGATTGCAAGGATTCGTAAGGATATAATTGTCCCACAAGTTTTGACCCCTTGTTCTACATCCGTTGAGTTACTTTGCAAAACAAAATCCGACTCTTTAAAAATAGTTGCAGTGGGAAGAACATCAAAAATTGAAAAGACAGTAAGAGTTGTAAAGTAAAACCTATGCCGGCGAAAATTGGAATAGAAAAGAAAGACGAATTTTACATCGCAAGATGTTTTCAGCTTGCTTTAAAAGGCAAGGGTTATGTTAGCCCGAACCCAATGGTCGGTTGCGTTATAGTGAAGGACAATAAGATAATCGGAGAGGGCTATCACGAAAAATATGGCGAAGCACATGCGGAGGTAAATGCAATTAAAAACGCAACAGAAAGCGTTGAAGGCGCAACCCTTTATGTTAACCTTGAACCGTGCGTTCACTACGGCAAAACACCACCTTGTGTTGACCTGATAATTGAATCAAAAATAAAAAGAGTTGTCATCTCAACAATTGACCCAAATCCACTTGTCAACGGCAAAGGTATTGAGAAATTGAAAAACGCAGGAATTGAGGTCACCGTTGGAGTCCTTGAAAAAGACGCAAAGAAACTAAACGAATTTTTCTTCAAATATATAACTCAAGGAATTCCATTCGTCGGTTTAAAAATCGCACAGACAATTGACGCAAAAATTGCCGACATTGAAGGAAACTCAAAATGGATAACCAATGAACAATCACTCCACTATGTCCATCAACTTCGCCATGAATACGATGCTGTCTTAATCGGTAGTCGCACCGCAAAACTTGATAACCCGAATTTGACAGTTCGTCTCGTTGAAGGAAGAAACCCGTATAGAATAGTGCTTGATTCAACTTTAAGTTTACCCTTAGAACTTAACATCTTTTCCGACAGCAACAAGGATAAGACAATTGTTTTCACTTCGGCTGAGTCTTTCAGGGAAAAGAAGGAAAAAATTGAAAAACTTGATTCGCTTGGGATAAAAGTTATTCCTGTTAAATCATCAAGGAAAAAACTTGACTTGAAAGAGGTTTTGGAAAAACTTGCGCAACTTGAGATTGCCTCGGTTTTGGTTGAAGGTGGCGGTAAAATTTTCACCGAATTTTTAAAACGAAAACTCGCCGACAAAGTTTATGTATTCATAGCTCCTAAAATTCTCGGCAAAGGGATACAAAGCATAGGTGACATCGGAATAAAATCAATAAAGGAAATCATCACTTTGAAAGATATATCAATACAAAATTTCGGAGATGATGTTCTAATAACTGGCTATCTACGGACTGATTAAAACAGTTCCCTTCTATTTGCGTAAAAATTCAAAAGCAAGCCAACCATCGCCATATTCATCCACATCGCTGAACCGCCATAACTTAAAAATGGTAACCAAATCCCAATCACTGGCGAAAGACCAAGCGTCATACCTATGTTCACAACAACATGGAAAGTCCAAGTTGAGAAAATTCCAATCGCGACTAAACTTGCAAACCTTTGCTTTAAAATTGATGCGAGGTTTAAAATTCGCCATAACAGAATAAAATAAAGGATCAAAATTATAGCCGAACCGATGAATCCGAATTCTTCCGCTGGAACACAAAATATAAAATCCGTCCACTGCGCTGGGACAAACCTCAACTGTGTCTGCGTCCCCTTTAAAAAACCTTTACCAGTTAGCCCACCTGAACCAATAGCTATTTTTGATTGTATGACATTATATCCCGCACCGAGAGGGTCACTTGATGGATTGAGAAAAGTCGCAATGCGTTTTTGTTGATGCGGTTTTAAAACTTTATGATAAATATGTTCGCTTGTCAACCCAACCATAAGATTAAGGGCGATGACCAAAAAAGTCAAAATCAAAGACCTCCTCATCAGAATAAAAACAAGCGTAGTCAAAATCAGAGTGATTATAAAAATCTTCACACTTAAAAAAGATGCCAGAATCACTATCATCGGCGCCACGATTAAAAGAAGCCAAAACACCGGAACACCAGCCCAAAAAAGCATCCCAATGAAAATTCCCCCGAAAACAATAGCAGTTCCAAGGTCAGGTTGTAAAATTACAAGAAAAATAGGAATTAATGTTAAAACAGCTGAAACGATCAAAGTTATAATTCTGTCTGGCTCAACATTTCTTCTTGAAAGAAAATAAGCCAAGATTAAAATAGTTGTAAACTTAGCAAATTCCGACGGTTGAAACTGAAACCTCCCGATCTGTATCCAGGACTCTGAACCAGATGTTTTCTTACCGATAAATAAAACTATGACAAGGAAAATGGTAGACAAAATATAAAGCCAAACCGACAGTCGGATCAACTTTTGAACTGGGAAAAAATAGAAAAACAAAGCAACAAGCAAACCGCTGAAAATCCAAAGCACATGTTTAACAAAAATTGAATACTGCCCCGGTAAATTGGTTGCGCTATAAACCGAAAGCAAACTTATCAATACAAGCCCTAAAAAAGGGATCAAAATTTTAAAGTCAATTTTATCGGCTATTCCTCTTTCCATTTCACAAGTTTAAACTCTGCTCTTTGATTTTTAAGTTCAAAGTACTTTTTAACTATTTCCCTTGCTATTGGTGCAGCAACTGCGCCACCAAACCCAGCGTTTTCAACTATGATAGCAAAAGCAATTTCTGGGTTTTCATACGGGGCGAAACCTATAAACCAAGCGTGGTCATTTCCGTGTGGATTTTGCGCCGTTCCCGTCTTACCCGCAACATTTACGCCTTCAACCCGCGCTGACTTCCCCGTACCGTTAGAGCCATTGACGACAAGATACATCGCCTCACGGACTATGTCAAAAGCTTGTTTTGAAACGGGGATTTGACGAGTATAATATGATACCTCTTCAACTTTGCCAGTTCTTTTATTCACGACTTTTTTGACGAGATGTGGCTGATGATAATTTCCATAATTGGCTAAAGCCATGGCATAGCATGCCATTTGAAGAGGCGTTGCGCTTATCTCTCCTTGACCTATCGCTAAACTTATCAAATAACCCTTGGTCCATTTATTCACTCCATAAACACGATTGAAATAATCCGTTGATGGCAAAATCCCTGAAACCTCTTCTAACAAATCAACACCTGTTTTCTTACCGAATCCAAAAAGCGAGCCATATTTTGACCACTCATCAAAATTCACTCTCAACATCAAATTATAGAAGTAAACATTACAAGACACCTCAATCGCCTCTGTCAAATTAACCCAACCATGACCGCGGCTTGTATGACATTTGAAAACCTTATTCCCATAGACGAAGTAACCGGGACAATAAACTTTCCAATTTAAATCAACCGCCCCTGTTTCAAGAGCAGTGATCGCAAGAATCATTTTAAAAGTTGAACCTGGGGAATACAAACCAGTGATAGCTCTGTTCAAAAGTGGCTTGCGCGGGTCATTGTTAAGTGAATTCCAAAATTCAGGTGGAGTATAACCACTGAGCGAAGAAAGGTCATAATTTGGTTTGCTGACCATAGCGAGAATTTCACCATTTCTCGGATCAATCACAACAGCCGAACCCGACTTTCCTTCAAAGAGACCTTCAATAAAAGATTGCAATTCTAGATCAATTGTCAAAATAAGATCAGAACCCTCCGAAGGCGGTATATCGCTCCTCCCATCGTTATATCTACCAACGAATCTACCAAAAGCATCAACCATAACAAAACTATAACCTTTTTCCCCCTTTATTATCAACTCATAACTTTTTTCAAGTCCAGAATGACCTATTTGATCCCCTGACTTATAGAGACCCTTATATACCGAAAGCATATCTGGAGTGATCTCTTTAACATACCCAAGTATATGTGAAGCAACGGTTGGTTCTCTATAATTTCTCTTATGTTCAATTAAGTAATCAACACCCTTTAATTCATCGCGATGTTCTTCAATATAAGCTATAGCACTAATCGGGGCATCGCGGCGAATTCTAACCTGGGCAAAAGGTGAGGGAGCGCTTTTGATTTTATCAACTATGTAATTTTTATCAACCTTCAAAATCCTGGCAAGAAGCTCAAGATTTTTCATATCAAACTCATAAGGTGTTATGATAACCGTATAAGCTGGAGCGTTGTCAACTATTATCTTGCCATTCCTATCAAGTATCAATCCTCTAATTGGATCGTGCTGAAGTGCTTTTATGCTATTCGTTTGCGCCTGCTTTTTGTATTCAGCATCGCGATACAACTGAAGCTCATATAATCTGAGCATAAAGGAAAAGAAAATAAGCGAAATTAAAATTTTAAGAAATTTCAACCTGAAATTTTCACTCATAAAATATGTGACCTCCTTGATGTTGCAAAAATTGGAACAAGGGATAAAATCGTCGTATAAATCGCCCCACCGATAAGTATCTTAATAATTTCACTTGTTTCAAATTCACGACCAAGTATATCAACCGAAAAATAAACTGCATTATTCACAACAGAGCATAAAAAAACGATTTGCGGAAAGCGAAATGTCCCAGTATTGACATCAATTTTTGCCTCATCATAGAAAAAACCAGCTATAAAGCCACATATCGTTTTTGAAAGAGCAGAAAGCCCAGGCGTGAAATCAACTGTGTAATCCAAAAGTAAGCCAGAGATGAATCCAGCAATGCTTCCGGCAATTTGCCCATTTTTCAAAGCAACATAAACGACAAATATAAGCATCAAATCAGGCGTAATCTGGCTGATTGACATCAAAGGAACAACCGCAATGCTCAAAAGCAATATGATCAATCCGGTGATTAAGTATCTTATATAGAGCATCAAATAAGAACTTTATTTTCCGTAAAACATTTCCTCAAACTTTTCCTTTTCGGGGTCGGATTTATATTTTACAACAAACACCTCTTCAAGTTTTGTAAAGTCAACCGATGGTTTAACTTTTATGACTTTGAAAAGCCCTTTTGCAGAATTATCTGTTTCAACAACCACTCCTATCTCCATCCCTGGGGGGAAAATCGTGCTATATTCAGAAGTTATGACGACATCCCCGGGTTCAACATCCATCGTCTTAGGGACATTAAGCATTGAGAGATATTCACCGCCTTCCCAAGCAATTATGCCATCAACTCTACTTCTTTGAATTTTAACGCTTGCTCTGAAGTCCTTATGGAATAAAATCATCCCAACAGAATAATTTTTACCAACTCGTATAATCTTACCGATAACACCGGATTCGCAAACGATGGGCATATTAACCTCAACCCCATCGCCTGATCCAACATTTAGAATGATATAATTTCTCAAATTAATAAGCGACTTCCCAACAACATCAGCTGAGACAAGTTCATAATCGCTGTTTCTCTCTTTAAAACGAAGCAATTCCCGCAGGCGTATATTTTCAAGCTTTTCCTCTTGAAGTTGATTTAATTGTGCAAGCAACATCATATTAATTTTCTTCAGTTCCTTATTCTCCGCCTGCAAGTTGTAAAAGTTCGGTATTATATCAGTGATTGATTTCGTAAATCCGACAATTTCAAGCGCAACTTTACTAACGAGATGGGACTTCGGTGATTTTGAGCTGAAAAGAAGGACAATTGATATCGCAACAAGAATTGAGAGGATAAGATATTCCTTAAGATGCCCGGTTATTTGAGTTAAAATTCTCAACATCAATATCTTTGACTTTTAATGAGAACCTTTGAATAAGCTTCAAGGTTTTCAAGGACTTTACCAGCGCCTCTGACTACGGCGGTTAAGGGGTCTTCAGCCACATGAACCGGAAGCCCCGTTTCCATTCTTATCCTCTCATCAAGTCCTTTCAAAAGCGAGCCGCCACCAGTTAACATTATGCCACGATCAAGTATGTCAGCTGCAAGTTCAGGGGGAGTTCTTTCAAGTGCGAGTTTTATCGCATCAATTATGGCAATTATTGGTTCGTTCAACGCCTCACGAATCTCAACAGAACTAACTTCAACGATCTTCGGTATCCCAGTTACAAGGTCTCGTCCTTTGACTTGAATTGTAACCTCTTCTTCAAGAGGCATCGCTGAACCAACTTCACACTTTATATCCTCAGCTGTCCTCTCACCGATCAAGACATTATACGACTTCTTGAAAAGCTGAATTATTGCATTGGTCATCTCGTCACCAGCTATGCGTATTGACTCTTGCGTTACAATCCCCGAAAGAGCTATAACGGCTATTTCGGTCGTCCCACCGCCGATATCAATTATCATATTTCCATATGGTTCAGTCACATCAATTCCTATCCCAATTGCAGCAGCCATCGGTTCAGGGATTAAATGAACTTCTTTTGCACCAGCGTGTTCAGCAGAGTCACGAACCGCCCTTTTCTCAACCTCGGTCACACCACTTGGAACACTTATAACGACACGTCTACTCGGAAACCAATTCACATGAATTTTCTTTATGAATTCCCTTAACATCCCCTCCGCCATCTCAAAATCAGCTATCACGCCATCTTTAAGTGGTCTTATTGTTTGTAGGTCCTTATGAGTCCTTCCGAGCATTTCCTTTGCTTCATGCCCTATGGCGACGATTCTCCTTGTACTTCTGTCATAAGTTACAATTGATGGCTCATTTAATACAATGCCCTTTCCCTTCATCCATATCAAAGTGTTTGCGGTTCCAAGGTCAATTGCTATATCAGCTGTAAATAAATTGAAAAGTCCCATTTCCCTTTCTAAATTTTTTAGTGTTTGAAATGTCTTATTCCAGTGAAAACCATTGCGATGTTATATTCATCCGCTATTTTTATCACCTCTTCATCCCTGATTGAGCCACCGGGTTGAATTACAGCTGTTGCACCTGCTTTTATAGCTTCAATCAAAGCGTCTGGAAAGGGGAAGAAAGCATCAGAGGCAACTACGCTACCTCTCAAATCGTGCCCCATCTCTTTTGCCTTCATTACTGCGATTCGCGATGCATCAAGGCGTGACATCTGTCCAGCCCCAATCCCAAGCGTTCTATCTCTGCGAGCATAAACTATAGCGTTTGATTTAACATGCTTTACGACCTTCCACGCAAAAATCAACGCCTCCATCTCATCAACCGTTGGTTTCCTTCTCGTGACGACCTTCAAATTCATCGGCTCAAGGTCAACATTGTCAACTTCTTGAACAAGAACACCCCCTATGACTTTCTTGAAGTCAAAATCAAATTTTTTTATATCAACACCCTTGTACCTTATCAACCTTCTATTTTTCTTGTGGGATAGAAAATTTAACACATCAGAGGGGAAATCCGGGGCAATTATAACTTCGCTGAAAATACCGTCAATTTCAATCGCCGTCTTAAGATCAAGCGGTCTATTAAAAGCAATTATCCCACCAAATGGAGAAATTGTATCGGTTGCAAACGCCTTTTTGAAAGCCTCAAGTATTGATTTATCATCAACTCCAACACCGCAAGGATTCGTATGCTTAACTATCGCACAAGCTGGCTTGTCAAATTCAAGGACAAGTTCCGTTGCCGAACTTATGTCAAGTATGTTGTTGTATGAGAGTTCCTTACCGTGAAGTTGTTCAAAATAATTGAAGAAATCGCCATAAATAGCTCCTCTCTGATGCGGATTTTCCCCATAACGCAAATTTTTAATCTTAACAAGATTTAAATGAAAAACGCTTGGCAATACATCCTCGGTTAATTGCGAAAACAAAAAGTTTGCAATCCTCGCATCATAATCTGATGTGTGCTGAAATATTTCAATCGCTAGTGAAAGACGCGTCCTTTCTGAAAGTTCGCAACCATTTGATTTAAGCTCTGAAATTATCTCCCCATATCTTTTTGGATTCACAACGCCAGCTACATACTTGTAGTTCTTTGCGCTCGCACGAAGAAGCGTTACTCCACCGATGTCAATTTGTTCAATAGCATCTTCAAACTTAACATCGCCTTCAGAAATAAAACTTGAAAAAGGATAAAGATTGACAACAACAAGGTCAATGGGTAAAATACCAAACTTATTTAACTGCTGAATATGTTCGGGATTGTCTCTTACAGCAAGAATCCCGGCAAGTATTTTCGGATGAAGTGTTTTAACCCTGCCGTTGAGTAATTCAGGAAAACCAGTCACATCTTCAATCTTTAAAGCATTAACCCCATTTTGGGCAAGATAATTATATGTTCCACCCGTTGATATTATTTCTATGCCAAGGTTTTGGAGTTCCTTTGCGAAATCAACTATCCCAGTTTTATCTGAGACACTGATGAGTGCTCTTTTAATTTTCATTTTTTATGATCACCTTTCTTCCGAAAACATTCACTTTTCCCTCAACGAACAACCTTATAGCTTCGGGATAAACCTCATGTTCAACTTTTAAAACCCTCTCCGCAAGCGTCTCGGGTGTATCATCGTCTTTAACTTCAACCGCCTTTTGTAAAACTATCGGACCGTGGTCATATTCCTCATCAACGATATGGACCGTCACACCGGTTATCTTAACCCCTGATTCAATCACCGCCTTATGAACATTAATCCCATACATTCCTTGTCCGCCGAAAGATGGAAGCAACGCCGGATGAATGTTCAATATCCTGTTTCTGTATTCGCTCACCACTTCAGCCGGAATTTTTTTCATATAACCTGCAAGAACTACGAGTTCAACATTTCTCTTCCTAAGTTCGCTTAAAATTTTATCCACATACTCCCTATCACTTGAAAACTGGCTCCTGCTGATGTGAAGCGCATCTATCCCTTTTGAACGGGCTATCTCAAGGGCACCAGAGCTTGAGTTATTACTTATCACAACAACAACCCTTGCCTTTAACCTTCCTTCTTCAATGGCTTTAAGGATTGCCATAAGATTTGAACCACGTCCAGAGGCAAAAACAGCGATATTCATACTGATGATTAACGCTTTCATTTTCTGCTTAAATTTAATACTTGCATGACAAATTATCAAATGGAGGCTAAAAGTAGGATTTAAAAATCGTAAGGTTCGTTGTCTTTCTAACTTGTGGATTCACCACTTTCAATCCCCCTGGGTTGAATTGCTGCCAAAATTTTATCAAGCATAAGCTTTGCTCTCTTGCTCCAAAACATCCACTCCTTTATCCCCGCCCTTTGCCTTAAAATGAAACTATCATCTCTTGAAACCCTCACCGCCTCGTCCAAATATCTCAGAAATTCTTCTCGCTCCCTCGCAACGAAAACGAAATCCAACAATTCACGGCTTATATAAATCCCGGTTGAAACAACCGGTTTCCCAGCGTAAATGTATTCATACACCTTCATAGGGTCATTTGAGAGTGTAAACTCATCAACTATATGTGGAACGACGCAAACATCAAAAGAAGAAACATAATTGGGAATTTCATCATAATGTCTCTCACCAAGAAAAAAAACATTTTTCAATCTACTCAATCGCTTCACCCATCCCCTGACATCGCCATAAAATGGACCAACAAAGACGAAACTATAATTGCTTCTATTTTGAGCAAGATATTCAACAAGTCCGAAATCAATCCTCTTTGAGATGACCCCAACATAACCAATCATCGGTCTCTTAATACCCCGCAGGTCATCTGGACTCTTGGCACAGAAATTCATTTCACAAACACCGTTATGAATTACGATTACCTTATTTTTTGACGGTGGGAATCTCTCCTCAAAAAATTTCTTCACATTCTCATTCACACAAAATATCAACTTCGCCTTGTTTGAAATATCAAAATAAACATCGCACAGATAGTCATAAAGGTTTTTCAACGATGGATGTAAACAGAGATTATCAATGGCGTCAAAGAAGAAAAACCTTGGGTCTAACGAATCAACGAGTTTTTGAGCGAATGGATTGAAAGATAACAAAGCAAAATCGGAAATTCCAAGATATCCAAGAGCCGTTAAAAATTTATCAATGAAACCCTTACTCCCATAAACTTTATCAAACCATAAATGCTTTTCAAAAATTTGCCTTACTCCAAAATTGAAATACTCAAAGAGATAAACCTTTTCATTCAATCTTTTTAAATTATCAAAGACCTTCCAAGCACCACTTATGCTCAATTTCCTAAATTTAAAAAGCGTCAAAATTGACCTCGGTCTTTCCACAATTACAACCCTTCTGACCCTCTCATCTTTAATTATCTCCAAAATCAAATGCAAATCCCTATCCCTGAACCCAAGGTTTTCCCCCTTCAGAAAGTCGTTATAAGGTAGGATGATAAAGTCAATTCCCATCGCTTTTGAAAATTAATTTATAAACGAGAACCTCTTTATCTGTCAAACAATAAATCAACGAATTTTGATAAGCAATATCCCTAACCGTTTCACCAAAAGAAATTTTAGCGATTTTCTTTCCATCATAGTCAAACATAAAAACATCTTTACCATCAGCAACGAAGATAAGCGAATCCGCGAAAACGCCTGTTGGTTTATTAAATAGACCCAAGCCAAATCGTTTTAAAAAATTCCCGTAATAATCATAAATCAAGACATCATTCTCATCAAGAACCACTATTAAATTTTGTGGTGATATTGAAATTTGGATCGGATTTATCAACCTACCTTGACCAGCTTCAATTCCTCCGAAGACCTTTACAACTTGATTAAGCTTGTTAATTTTTACGCATCTGACATTTTCAGCATCAATTAAAAACAATTCATCAAATTTTGAGACGGCGACGCTTCTCGGGAAAGCGAAAAATTTCCCATCGTCGGCATTACCTTTAAAAGTAGCGATGAAATTCAAATTTTTGTCAAATCTCTGAATCCTATGATTGTTGTAATCCGCAACATAAATCGCAACTCCTCTTTTTGCGTCAACATCATATGGCTGATCAAATTCAAGCTCGCCCCAACCGTAGCCAGTCACATGCGCAAGTAATTTCCCCGCGCTTGAAAATTTTTTAATTGAGTTATTTCCAGTGTCGGCAACATAAACTTCACCAGTAGGACTTATTGAAATGCCATGCGGATTTGAAAACTCACCAAATTTAAAGAGAAACTCAACTTGCACTTCAATCAAAGGGACAAAAAGAAGCCAAAACATTTTAAAATCTGTAATGTAATTTTATTTTACCGGGGAAAATTTGAATTGACAAATTTTCACCAACATCAAAATTGTAAAGGTGCGCGTCAACATAAGCATCAACTATATTGGCAAGATAAAGCAAAGCAAGATAAATGCCGAAAAGGTCACGCTGGTCCCTGTAAAAGTCCCTTAAACGTTTGTATCTATAATCACCGCCCGAGATTTCAATGCTTCTGATATAGAGCTCGCGGTAATATCTGTAGTTCCTGTCATTCTGTTTAAATTCATAGACAAAATATCCAGCAAGCCCGTAAATGATTGGGACTTTCCAGTAGGATTTATTGTAAAATTGCCCAAGTCCTGGCAAAACGGCACTCATCAACATCGCTTTGGTTGGAGATTTCAGCTCGGCTTTTTTGGCTGTCTTTGAAGTGTCAGTTTGAGAAAGTGAAATTGAAAAGACGAGAAAGAGAAAAATTAGAATTTCCTTTTTCATTTCCCTTGTTTAACAATCGCTATTAAATCAATTTCTATCTTGACATCTCTTGGGAGACGCGAAACTTCAACAGTTGTCCTAGCTGGGGGTGAATTCTTAAAGTATTCTGAATAAACCTCGTTCATAGCTGAAAACTCGTTCAAATCCTTCATATAAATCGTCACTTTTACAACATCATCAAATGTTGATCCCACTGCTTCAAGGATTGCTCTCAAATTTTCAAGCACGCGCCTTGTTTGTTCTTTTATATCACCTTGCACGACTTGATTTGTCGTGGGGTCAATTGGGATTTGCCCAGCCGTGAAAATTAAATTTCCAGCGATAACCGCCTGGCTATATGGACCAATTGGTTTTGGTGCTTTTTCAGTGTAAATAATCCTCTTTTCCATTTTCCCTCCGGAAATTGTTGACAGGAAAAAAATAATTGAAAACAGCAATAAAAAAACGACACGCATAAAAAATCACTTTGAATTTTTTTCTATTAGTTCAAAAAGTTCAAGCAACCTCTCAAACTCATCGTCAGAATAAAACTCAATGACAATCTCTCCTCTGCCACTGCTCATTTGTTTGATTTTAACTTGGGTTCCAAAAATTCTTTTCAACTTTGATTCAATATCCCTAAATCCAGCTTGGTTACTTTTCTTTTTTGATGATTTTTCTTCAATGATCTTCCCCTTTGAAAGGTCGCGCACAATTTTTTCAACTTTCCTGACAGACCAACCCTGTTTTACAATTTTACTCCATATCTCAACCTGAAGTTTTCTACTTGGTAAATTTATCAAAGCCCTTGCATGTCCCATCGTTATTTCACCGCGTTTTAAACTTTCTTGAATTTGTTCGGGAAGCTTTAGCAACCTTATGAAATTTGCAACCGTAGTCCTATCTTTGCCAATTTTTTTCGCTATCTCTTCTTGGGTATATCCAAGCTCTTCAATTAACCTCTGATAAGCTTTTGCTATTTCTATAGGATTTAATTTCTCGCGTTGGATGTTTTCAATAAGTGATAGCTCAAGAAGTTCTTTTTCTGATTCAACTTCAATTATATATGCTGGGATATGTGTAAGACCTGCTTCAGTTGAAGCCCTCACTCTTCTCTCACCAGATATAAGCTCATACATCCCCCCGGGTAATCTCCTTACGGTGATGGGTTGAATGACGCCTTTTTCAATTATTGACTGCTTTAACTCCTCAAGCGCGGTTCTATCAAAAGTTTCTCTTGGTTGATATGGGTTTGGTTTTATCTTTGAGAGTTCAATTTTAGCTATCACACCGACAGATTGACCATCATCAAAGCGAATTTCTTTTGAGTCAATGCTTATCTCTTTCGTCGCTACTTTCGGTATAAGAGCATCAAGTCCTCTCCCCAATCGTTGCCTGCTCATATCTGTTTGATTTGTTTACTTTTTCATTCCGCTGTATCAACTCTTCAGCAACCTTAGCGTAGGCAATTGCCCCAGGGGATTTAGCGTCATATAAAAGTATTGGCTTGCCGTGACTTGGGGCTTCGCTCAACTTCACATTCCTTGGTATCCTCGCCTCAAAAACTCTGTCTTTGAAATATCTCTCTATTTCTTCTGCAACTTCATTTGACAACCTCAATCTACCATCATACATCGTTAAAAGAACACCCTCAATGTCAAGTTTCGGATTCAACCTTCTTTGATGATCTTTATTGTGTTAAGCAATTGCCCCAGTCCTTCAAGTGGTAGGAACTCGCACTGAACGGGGATCAAAACGGAATCAGCTGCCGTTAAGGCGTTCAAAGTTAAAAGCCCAAGCGATGGAGGACAATCTATTAAGATGTAATCATACTTGTTTTTCAATCTTTCAATCGCTTTTGCAAGGATTCTTTCCCTTCCCTGAAACTCAATTAATTCATATTCACTTCCAACCAACTCAATTTTTGAAGGTATAAGCTCAAGATACTTTAAATAAGGGTCTGAAAAAGTAACTATAGCGTCCTCGGGTCTAATTTTGCCAAGTAAAACTTCATAAATCGTTTTTTCATATTCTGGTTCAACTCCCAAGGAACTTGTCGCGTTTGACTGCGGATCAATGTCAATTAAAAGAGTTAGCCTCTCCAAAGTTGCAAGATAAGTCGCTAAATTAACAGCTGTTGTCGTCTTCCCAACGCCTCCCTTCTGATTAGCAATAGCAATAACCTTACCCATGGGAATTCACACTTTACTTTTACAGCGTTAAAATCAACTTTAATCTAACAATTTAAAACAAAAGTTTCAAGCCCTAAATCGCATCCTCTCCGGTTTCCTCTGTTCTAACCCTTATCACTTCTTCAACAGGATAAATGAATATCTTACCATCGCCGACTTGTCCCGTCCTTGCCGATTTTATTATCGCATTGACAATTTTATCTACCATATGGTCAGGTGCAACGACCTCAATTTTTATCTTGGGCAAGAAATCAACTTTATATTCGGCACCGCGATAAAGCTCCGTGTGACCTTTTTGCCTGCCATAGCCCTTGACTTCGGTTATGGTCATACCCTTAACACCTATCTCAGTAAGCGCCTCTTTGACCTCGTCAAGCTTAAAAGGTCTTATTATCGCCTCTATCTTCTTCATATCTAAAATCTCTTTATCTTCTCAAAACATTTATTATCGCTGCAATCCCACCAGCTGCAAGCCCAATGTCCCTCAAAATCGCAAGTATATCCTTAATCACATCAATTGAACCACCTGGAACAACTACGGTATCACCAGGCAAAAGAATCGGGCTTGGTTCCCCATCTTCTATAATTTTCTCAACATTTACCTTTATCACTTTTTCAACGATCGTTGTGTCCTCTCTAACACTGCGTATTATCTTGACATCCTTTAACTTTGCTTCTTTTAAAGGTCCTCCGCCATATGAGATGAGCTGAACAAGGTCTGTTGAACTTGGAACTTCATACCGTCCTGGATTTCTAACGAATCCCCAAAGGTTAACCGTGATTGTCAATTCTCCCGTCTTTCCAACAAAATAATAAGCGCTTGAACCACCACCTGTTACAATTCTTGTCCCACTTTCAAACAATTGAGCAAATGAAATTGACGCGAAAGAGAGCAAAAGGATAATCGCCTTCTTCAACATAAATTTATAGCACCTCCTCTATTTTTATTTGACATAAAACACTCCCCAATTTGACTTTGACCCGGCACTTTGTCCAAATTGAACTCTATCAACACGCCACTTGTACTGTAGCCCCGGGATGAGATTTCCCTTAGCTTTGGAATCGTAATTGAATTTAACTGAAAAATCAGAAAAACTCCTAAAACTTGAAATCCATATCACGCTATCACTTTGTGCATTTTTAACCCTTATCACAAAATCCCCGCCACCATTTGGATCGTCCCATCTAAAAATCAAAGTGTCAGGGCTAACTTGCGAATTATTTCCCGGGGAAATCAACCTCGGTTTGAGATAAAGCTCAAAAGAAATTGTATCCGATGGTTGACTTTCAACATTATCGCGATTATACGCTCTTACGAAATAAAAATATCGCTTACGAAACTCAACATTTCTATCAATAAAAAATGTGTCGGCTGTCCCCGTTTGTATCCTGACATCATAATAAAAATTGAACTCAACTTTATCAGCTTTGACCTCGCCACGATATATTTTATACCCCGTGGCGTTTAAAACCTTCTTCCATAAAATTTTTATCCCATCAACTTCTGGGATTGCACCGCTTCCAATATCACTTTCAGACAATGGATCTGGAACCGGCACAATCTCGGGTCTTTCAGGGGCTGGTAAACTTTCACGATTCGGACTACAGGAAGAAATTAAAATCAAAGCGAAAAGAAGTATTTTCAAGTTAAATTTCATAACCTCTTCAAAATTTTATCAATTGAAATTGAACCGCTCATCCTGTGAACCGCTCCAAGCTCGTGCGAGAGAAAAGCATAATCAACCACCAAAAAATCAATCTTCATCCCCGCACCGAAGCTTAAATTTTTAACATTTTTTCCAACCCGCACAAATAACAAATTTTTATATCCGTATTCAATCCCGTACATTTTGTCAGTAAGATAAGAATTTTGACTTCCATATGCAAATGTTATCCTACCTGATAGGAAATTGACAGGCAATGAATAAGCAAGCCCAAACATAAGGGTTGGTTCAATAAAGTGTTCTCTTCGCGTGCTCCAAGAAATCCTCGTCTTTCCGACATCTTTTAAAGCAAGCGAAATTGAAACATCACCAACTCTCTCCCTCTGCAAGAAATCGTCCATGCTAAATTTAATCATAAATCCGATATCAAAGCCAATCCCAGTTGCCTTCTCAACCCCGATGTTTTGATTTATCAGTTTGAAATTTATACCCACAGGAAATGAAACGGGCATTTTATATCTTGACCAGCCGAAATTCACATCAAACTTAAACTCTTTTGCAAAAGAAATATAAAAGGCATCTTCAACATCGCTGAAGAAATCCCCACCAGTATAACTTTTCACAAGCTCCTCCCTTTCAAGTGCAGTCTCATACCTTGTGTAATCAGGCGTAAGCGGTATATCATCAATGCTCAATCTGACCCAATTAATCGCGATTCCAACATTATGAATTTCATGTATATAACCCAAATGAAAAAATGAAGCCAAAGGCGAGGTCAAAGCACCAAATTGCGATGAATACATAAAAGAAAGAAGTCCGCTTCCGGAGATCGCAACCCCAGCCGGATTATAATAAAATGACGAACCGTCATCAGCTACTGCTATGAAAGCCCCACCCATGCCCAAAGCCCTAGCACCAATTGGAATCCTCAAAAATTCTCCAGCATACTTTGAATTATCAGCGAATGAAAACGAAAATAACAAAAGCAAAAAAAGAAAATTTAAGTTTCTCATCTTTCTCTTCAAATCTATCTTATCCTTGCGATTTTCCCAGTGTAACTTTGAGTTTTTCCATCCCTTTTTACAGAAAACTTATAAAAATAAACACCATTGGCAACTTCGTTCCCGTCTCTATCAGTCCCATCCCACCAAATCTCGTGATAACCAATTGAAGTTGGAACACCCGTGCCACCAACTTGAAAACCGTAAACTTCACTTGGAATTGAAGAGGGAAATTTAAAACTTTGTATTAACCTGCCCGCGACGGTGTAAATTTTAAACTCAACTTCTTCAACTTGCGAGCCGAGGATCTCATAAGCGAAAAATGTCCTGTCAGAAAATGGATTTGGAAAGTTGCCGAAAATTTTAACCTCAAAATTTGAAGAAACCTTAAATGAAATCTTGACCTCATCGGACCAATTGCCGTTGATATCACGAGCAGAAAAACTTGCGGTATGCTCACCATCCGTCAACTTCGGACTCACTTTTACAAATAAATTTTTTGGATTCGTCACCGTGTCCGGTATAGTTATATCGTTATGTTTCAAATCTTTTCCATCAATTTTAAATTTAAACGAACCCTCAGACAAATCAACCCCCTCATCGTCTTCAATCAGTATGCTGAAAACGGGATTTGCTGATACATAAGCACCGTCACGAAAACTTTGCCCCTCAACTGTTACTTCAACTCTTGGACCCCTTGAATCGTTTGAGTATCCAATCGTATAAAATCCAGGTTCATCAAGCTTGCCATTTAAGTATTGACCATCAAACCTACTCTCTTTAACCCTGAACTTTCTAATTTTCTCATCAAAATAATAAAGTCGTATTTTATCTTTGTTTTGATTCACCGTTTGATCAGAAGTGTCAAGTTTCACAAAAATTTCAACGATGCTGTTATTGAAAGGTTCATATTTTGCAAGGAAAACTCCCGACTCGCCTGATGCTCGCAATTGGTGAAGATAACCCTGAGAAGACGAGAATTTAAATGTTGAAATCGGATACTCAAAACCGACAACATAAACAAAGGGATCATTTCTCTTCAATGATAGGTTTTCTGAAATTGAAACAGAATCGGAATTGAACTTAACAAAATTATAAAGGAGTTCATTATATGCTACATTGTTTGAATAATCAAAATCATCCCCAGAAGTTGAGTCACTTTCTATTACAGCGAAAATTCTGTGAGAGCCAATTGACATCTGTTTTTGTAACTCAACCTCAACATCAGTGTAAGATAACGGGGCAACTGAAAATTTTGACTGAGCGATAACATAATTTTCATCTCTAAACCTGTCGTAAAATTTGATTTTAAAATCATTTGCTGGAATATCCGAGAGGTTAAAAACCCTTGTGGTTAGCTTAACGGTTGAATCAACCTTGAACTTTATATTTTGGCTTTTCATATAAATTGAGCTTTGCAAGTTGTTTAACTCCATAGGCAAAAGCGAAGGGTCTGGCAATCCACCAACTATAAATTCCTTTATCTCTCCAGCTATTGTTCTACCATTTGTGTATGCGATCATTTGAGTTATATATTTGACCCCGGCATCAGCCCTTATTTTTACAGCGGTTTGATAAAAATTTGGCTTAAAAGGAAAACACAAAAGCGTGTCGCGACCAAAAAGCTGATCAAACCTTCCATATTTACTTTTATACTTCAAGATGATAAATTTAACCGAATCTGGCACCTCACCACCTTCAAGTTCAATCCTGCCTGAAAAAGATAAACTATCCCCAACCCTCGGCTCGCTTGGAAAAACAGTATAATCACCAATAAAAGAACCACTTGTCTTAAAAACATCAAACCATGACTCAATATTTTTATCATCGTAAATGAAGACCTTAACAAATCCTGAATTAATAGGTGGCTTTATCTCAAAATTAAAACTCCCTGATTGAAACGTTTTCTCAAACTCATATCTTGAAATATGTTCATCATCGGCAAATGAAATTATCGCATTCCCATTTTGAATTTGTGATGAAATTTTGACTTTAAGCATATCATTTAGCGAAATTACCTTCCTTTCAATTTCAATTTTTGCTCTTTGTCTTGGAACTGGAAGTTTAACGGCTGGATCACCGATGTAATTATATTGATAAACCATTGTCTTCGCTTGTGGCCAGAAGAAATAGCTTGAATAATATTTCGCCTTGCCGATGGCTATAATCTCACCGATGCTTTTTTCAGGGTCAAAAAGATAAGGAATAATGCTTAAAAGCATGAAGTAATCGTTCAAAAGCCACCCAAGCCCGCTTGATGCAAGAACCCCGATAGCCCCTTTATCTTTCTCAACAACAAGATTTACACCAAGAGCTGTTCTCTGAGGATAATCAAAAGCCCCCGAAAAGCATGTCATACTTGTCACAAACGGATATTTATCCTTATTCCCAAGTTTTGGAATATCCTCATTTTTCAAAAGCCCATTATCAGCCCAAATCGCTCCGCCACCGTGACCGACAAAGTTTATAAATAACTGCCCATCGTTGAAGTAATTTAATAATTTTGATGTCCCTCCAGAGAAAGGGGAGCCAGGGATTACATAGAGACGGTTTATATTTAAAAACTTTGGAAGGACATCTTTCACAATATAATCGGTTTGCGACTCAAAGTCCCTGCCCTCACCTGCTATCATTAGAACATTTCTATGCCATTTTTGTGGCTTCTGATTATGATAAGAGATTATCTTTTCAATTGCATTTTTCATCTCATCCCTATTTCTTACAGGTAACCTACCGAGGAGAACATCACCAAGATAATCCTCACCGTCAATGAAGGTAAACCAAGCATCAGCTGATGTTGCACCGTAAATATATGATTGATAAAACATCGTTGGAATAAGGTCAAGTTCTGGATGGTTCCGATTACTATATACAGCCCCGCCAACTAAAAGGACATAGATTGGTTTCCTAACCCAAGAATTATAAGCAAACTGCAAAAAATCTTTGATCGCATACGGACTTTTCACGCCAAAGTTAAACTCATCATAAATATCATCAACACTCACAATTTTAACGCTCAAACCCTTTGACTCGTACAAACTTTTAAGTTGATTTAACGGATGCGTTGGGTCATTGACATCCCTGCGCTTGTCATATAAAAGAGGGTGAGTTATTATCAAATAATCAAATGTGTTGGCTGAACTTTTAAGATTTGTTTTTAAATCCCTTGCTATGCTATCTGGCTTTAACTTCGCACTTTCACTTACAGCTATGAATTCAACATCCGGAGACAAGACATTCACATAAAAAATCGCATGATAATTTTCGCCTATCTTCTCATCCTTCGCTTTGAGAACTTCAACATTTGAAATTTTTGAAACGCCTAATCTATAAACACTTATATTGGGATTCTTAAAACCTGAAATTTCAAACCTGAAATAACCAACATTATATTCTGGGGGTATTTTAAATCTTATCTCATCCTTATCCGCTTGATAAAGTCGCCTGTAAGTTAAATCAAACCAATTGACGGCAAAAATTGCGTTCTCAACCCTTCCATCGTTTGCGTTGAAGACAGTGATTTTATTTATCCCATCTTTTAAAGCGCTGTTCGGCACAGAATAACCTAAGTTCTCCGACGAGGCAATGTGTATATTCTGACCATTCCAACTCGTCGCTAAAATTCTCTTATTATTTATGAAAACATTCGCCATATGCCCGGGAGTTGAAGTTACACCATGAAATGCGGATTTTATCTTAATCTCATCCAAGCTCAGAGGATCCGGCTTTGGGAGGTAAACACTTAACTCGGCTTGCTCGTTTGAGCTAAGCTCAACCCAAAACCAATGATCTCTTGCATCATAAGTCAAATCGGTATCAGCATATTTTAATCTTTCAAACACATAATCTTTTTCAAGATGAACCTCATAGTAATAGGATGCACCACGAAGGTCAATATAATTATCAAAATATCTCGTCCCCGACTCTTCAGCATATCTTAATCCGGGTGAATCCCCAATCTCAAGAAAATAAACGTTTACATCGGTAAACGGGTCATTATAAAGGTCAAATTTCCCACCAGAAAATTTGTTTTTTCTCGCCTCAGCATAAAACTCAATATAATCGCCTTCATTAAAAACGCCATCCCCACCTGAATAAACATAAATTGGTATCTCAACTCCATTGTTTTTGACTTTTAATCTTGATGCTTGAACACCCCTGAGGTCTATCCCAGCTTTTTTCAAGTCATCGTAAGTTATCTTATAAATCCCATCCTTGCGGATGAAAATTTTGTATTCAAATTCTTCTCCCGCTTGAAGCTTATTTAAACTTGGGCTTAAAAAATTTATATCTTGCCTTGTAAAGATAACCGCTTCATCAAGCTTTGAAAGATAAGGGCTTGATATGCTAAACCTTGCTTTTGAAATATATTTTAACTTTCGCCCCTCAACCTTGATCGGAAATAAAATAAGATTGCAAACATCAACCCCTCTCATCTTACCAAGATAAACGAAATCGTAAATTTTATCTTCAAGGTTGAAAACATCATCAAGTTCAATACCGTCTGGAAACGATTTCTCTTTTAAACTTAGCAATGGGTATGTGAGTTCAACTTCATCAAATTCAAAGTTAAGTAAATCAACTTTTGAATTTGGGGATGAAACGAGAAGAAAGTTCAAATACGGTAGGAAATTGGGGAGCAAACCGACCGATTCTAAATTTTTTAACCCAATAATTGAAAATTTCTCGTTATTGATTTCAATCTCTCTTATATAAGGTTGCTCAATGTTAACTTCAATTTCTTTTGTATAGCCATGATCAATTATATTGAATTCCTGACCCCGTGCAACAGAGATAAGTAAAAGGAGGACAGCAAAATATCTCATCTTGCGAACATTTTATATTTTCCCGTGACAATGTTTATATTTTTTACCGCTACCACATGGGCACGGGTCATTTCTTCCAACTTTGCGATCAACTTTGATCGGCTTTAACTTAACATCTTGTTTAACGGCTGTAGCAATATCTGCTTCAGCAGCTGCAACCCTCAAGCCCATACCGATTGATTCCTGATGGACAAGGTTGAGTTGTTCTCTTCTTGGTCTTCTTGGTTTTCTCTCTTGAATTTCCTCTGGCATAACTGGGAACATTCTGAAGACCAAGCTTAAAACACCGCTTCTTATTCTTCTCATCATCTCCATAAACATCTCAAATGCTTCGGTCTTGTATTCAACAAGCGGATCTTTCTGTGCATAAGCTCGTAGATGAATCCCCTCCCTTAATTCATCCATCTCACGCAGATGCTCTTGCCATCTTTGGTCTATCACCTGAAGCATGGACATCTTCATCAAGGCGAACATTAACTCTTCGCCGAGTTGTTCTTTTTTACGATTGTAAAATTCAAGCGCCTCATTGTAAATCTTTTCTTTAAGCCCTTCTCTACCGAGCTTTTCAAACTCATCAGGTGTGATTTTCAGATCTATCAAAAGCGTCCGCATAATTTCATCCCTCAACCCTTGAAGGTCAAGATTGCTGTAATATCTCTCAACCACATCCTCAACATAATCGGTTAACATATCAAGCAAATCATCTTCAAGTCGCTCACCCATAAGGGCATGCCTTCTAAGGCTGTAAATCACCTCCCTTTGTTTGTTCAAGACATCGTCATATTCAAGCAATCTTTTTCTTATAGCGAAGTTATTCTGTTCAACTTTCTTTTGCGCCCTTTCAACGCTTTTCGTCACCATTGGGTGTTGGATCGGTTCCCCCTCTTTATAACCCAACCTTTGCATTATATTTGCAATTCTTTCGCTACCGAAAAGACGCAACAGGTCATCTTCCAGGGAGAGGAAAAATCTTGAAGAGCCAGGGTCTCCCTGTCTACCTGCACGACCTCTTAATTGAAGGTCAATCCTTCGCGCTTCGTGTCTTTCGGTTCCAATGACATGAAGACCTCCAAGTTCTGCAACCCCTGGACCAAGTTTTATATCGGTTCCACGTCCAGCCATATTTGTAGCTATTGTCACCATACCACGAAGACCAGCGTTTGCGACTATTTCGGCTTCTCTCTGATGGTGTTTTGCGTTTAAAACATTATGAGGAATTCCGCGACGCTTCAACATTCTACTCAAAAGTTCAGAAACCTCAACGCTTGTCGTCCCAACCAAAACAGGACGACCAATCTTATGCATCCTTTCAATTTCATCAATAACAGCGTTATACTTCTCTCGTTTCGTCCTGTAAATCACATCATCATAATCAATCCTTATGCACGGCTTATTCGTCGGTATCACAACGACATCAAGTTTATAAATTTCCCAAAACTCTTGCGCCTCAGTAGCTGCGGTTCCAGTCATACCAGCAAGCTTTTTATACATCCTGAAATAATTTTGAATCGTTATCGTCGCAAGCGTTTGGGTATCTTGTTCAACTTTGACACCCTCCTTTGCCTCAATTGCTTGATGCAATCCTTCGGAATATCTGCGCCCTGGCAAAACACGACCTGTAAATTCATCAACTATCAAAACTTTACCATCTTGAACTATATAATCCACATCTTTTTCAAACATGATATATGCTCTTAAAAGCTGTTGAATCGCATGAACCTTGTCACTCCTTTCGGAATAAAGTCGGTATAGTTCTTCTTTTTTCCTCTGCTTCTGTGCAGGTGTAAGATAAGGGTCGCTTTCAATTATGCTTATCTCAGTGCCAAGATCTGGCAAGACGAAAAACTCCCTATCTTCTGGTGACAAGCTCGCAAGAAATTCCCTGCCTTTTTCAGTCAAGTCAATTATATGATTTTTTTCATCAACAACGAAGTAAAGATCCTCATCAAGCTTGCGAAGCTTTACACCCTGATCTTTCAAAAATTCAAGTTCAGTATCAATGACAAGTTTTTGATATTCAGGTTCAGCGAGAATTTTTCTTAATTTTTTATGTTTCGGCGCCCCTCTGCTTGCTTTCAAAAGCAAAACCCCTGCTTCCTCAAGCTTTCCCTCATTCAAAAGCTTCTCCGCCTCATCAACAATTTTACTGACAAGATTTATCTGCGCTGTCACAAGACGCTCAACCTTTGGCTTCATCCAATCAAATTTATGCTCCGTCTCAGGGACAGGACCACTTATTATAAGCGGTGTCCTCGCCTCGTCAATCAAAACAGAATCAACCTCATCAACGATCGCATAATAATGCCCACGCTGAACTATATCGCTTGGATCAATCGCCATATTATCACGAAGATAATCAAAACCAAACTCATTGTTTGTCCCGTAAGTTATATCGCACGCATATTGTGCCTTTCTCTGCTCCGTGTTCATATAATTTTGAATACAACCTACACTCAAACCAAGAAACTCATAAATTTTCCCCATCCATTGGCTATCCCTTAAAGCTAGATAATCATTCACGGTGACGATATGAACCCCTCTTCCAGTTAAAGCGTTAAGATACGCCGGCATAGTTGCAACGAGCGTTTTACCCTCACCAGTTGCCATCTCTGCAATCTTACCCTGATGAAGCACAATAGCACCCATAAGTTGAACATCAAACGGAACCATATCCCATACGATTTTATGCCCCGTCACCTCCCAACTTTTTCCAACAAGACGCCTACATGTCTCCTTAACAACAGCATATGCCTCGGGCAAAATCTCGTCAAGAACTTTCTGCTCCTCCTTGAAAAGTTCCTTCTCAAGTTTTTCTATCTCATCATAAATTTCAAGTCGTTCCTCTCGTGTCAACTCTTTGTCCTCACGAACACGCCTCTTAAGTTCATCTATCTTATCCTCAATATGCTTTGTTTTCTCCTTTATCCTCGCTTTAAATTCATCGGTCTTAGCCCTAAGCTCAGCATCGGTTAATTTATTTAGCGTCGCATAAATCTGATTTATCTGATTTACGATCGGCATCAACGCCTTTAAATCCTTCTCGTTCTTGCTCGGGAAAATTTTGCGCAAAAGTTTAATAAGCATAAGCAAAACTAATAACCTTGTTTTTAATCAGTTAAAAATATAAAGATAATCGGCTTCATAATCAAATTGAAAAAACTTTACCCCACCCCCAAAAAATTAGCGCTTAACGATCCACAAGCAAAACTTAAAATTTTAATCCAATAGTGCATAGCCAAAATAGACAAGAGCTGAATCAACCGGATTTTCATTCAAATTCGGTAATATCTGCACAAGCCTATAACCTCTTTCAGAGCTAAAAATTTGGCTTACAAAAGTTAATTTTTCCGGAACAATTTTAACCTCTCTTTCATATAACTGCGAATGAGCCAACAAGGGGAACACCGGATAAAATTACTGCCCAAGGCATCCCCCCATGTGCTGGTTGTAATTTGTAAACCTTATCAAATAAATTCAGATAATGTTCACCATCGTTTAAGGCGACAATAAGTGTTTTCCCATCTGTTTTTTCAAAGGAGGCTGAGGATGCCTCATCGTAAACCCTTGAAATGAAATAGCCAGGGTCTTTGCCAAGTATATCGTCATAAGATTTTTTATTATGATTTAACCATCCTCATAATCACCCGCTCTATCATCCTGTTCTTAAAACTTTGAAGCTAGAGAAGATAAATCCTGTTGCCAAGTCTCCATATAGTAAAAATCAATACGAAACCGATTGATAAAAGAAAGAAAAGTTTAAAATTTTGCCTTATAATCACCTCATCAAAAATGTATTTCAACGCAAGGGGGTTTGCAACAGAGATGAACGAATTAAGAAGCAAACCGAAAAGCAAAATAAGCAACAGTTGAAACTTGAAATCACCTATGATAAATAAAACCTTTTTCATCAATAGAACTTGCAGAATTTTTATTGAGAGCCGTTAAAATCATCTCATCAAGCAGAAAATCCCCCTTTGATTTTGTCACCAACCTATGAAGAAACAGACCAATTCCAGCGCTTCCAGTACCGTAGTCACAACTTATCCTATGCATGTTATCCCCTGGATATGCTATTCCTTTATCTTCATCTTATCTTAAAAAGATTTAACCCAGTCGCAACTTTACAGGCGCTTTCAAAGAAAATTTTATCACCGAAATAAGCATACATATCAAGAAGGAAATCCCCTATACCAGCAAGCCCGATAAATTTCTTGGGGAAAATCGTATATTTTCTATCAACATCAATGAAGATTCTATCAAGGGCTTCTTGTATTTTTCCTCGCCTGTGAATTTATAATATCTAAGAACCGAGCATCCAACCCCGGCTGAACCATATCTCCAGTAAGGTAAAACCATCGGTGCATCTTTATGAGATTTCCAAGTCAATCCACCTTCATCGGTCGTATGACCGGAGTTCAAATCAAATTCAAGCGCTTTAATTCCAGCTGTTAAGTATCTTTCATCGCCAGTTGCGAGATAAAGATAAAGTAAAAACAAAGCTATTCCCGATGAGCCATGCGCGAAACCATAATAAACATTGCCATCAAACCCCTCCCAAAAATATCCATACTCATCGCTTTCGCATTTGTTCAAAAGATACTTACCAGCTGAAATTGCCTACTTTCTTTTATTTTTATTTGAATATCGTGCCAAAAAATTTCTCTTTCCCCGTTCAAATCAAACGAGTTAAAAACATTTATAATACAAAGCTCAAATTTTAAAGCGTTTCGCTTCGCATCCGATGTCTTGATTTTTAAATCCACCAAACTTAAATTTGAAGCGAGTTAGAAATCAAATTTTAAGGAAAAAATGAAGAACAAGGTCTTGTTTTTAACGCTACTTATGCTATTATTCGGCTGTTCAAGGAATAGCAAACTTGACCCACTCAAAAAAGCCGAAGATGAACATCAAAAGGGCAACATTAAAAGAGCAATTGAAATCTACACCGAATTTGTAAGAGCAAATCCACAAAATCCCCGAGCTCCTGAGGTGCTTTTCAAACTCGCCCAAATTTACCTAAACGAATTAAAAATGCCAACAAAATCAACTGAATTTTTCAACAAAATAGTTGAGGATTACCCGAAGTCAAAAGAGGCGATGAAAGCTCTTTTCATGATTGGTTTCATCTATGCAAACGAACTAAATGACTACGAGAAAGCAAAAATTTATTATCAAAAATTTCTTGATCTGTATCCAAACTCCGAGCTCGCCGTATCCGCAAAATTTGAGCTTGAAAATCTCGGCAGGAAACCCGAAGAGCTTGTCAAATAAGTTTATAAATACACAAATTGATGGTTGAATTCAAAAATCTCAAGCTCGTCAAACAGCTTGCTTATTAACCCAAAGCTATACTTATTTAAAAAATAAGTTATGTTCAAAACTCTTTCCTGAAGTTCATCCTCCGGGAGTAGGTTCAATTTCAACTTTTGAATTTGTTGGTTTGCGATCTCATTTTTCCTCTGCGAAGCTGATAATGCCTTCTCATAAATGCTATTTATATGATAGAGGATTTTCCCCGATGAATTCGTAACCGCATCGCTAAGTGATGGGTCTATGCCGGAAACAAAACTTTTAATCCCTTCTAACAACAGCTCAAACTGTGATTTTACTGAGTCAAAGAAACCTTGAATGTCAACTTCGGAATTTGAAAGTATAATTTTCTTCGCGAGGGATTGAAAATCGGTATAAACCTCCCTGATGTCAATTTGATACTTATCAAGAATTTTTTTCACCTTTGGTTCAATCAATGTCGCACTTATCCTCGGGAAGATAACCGGCATCTGGATGTTGAAATAATCATAAGCGGGTTTAAACTGCGCAAAGTAGGCAATTTCAGAGGGACCAGCAACATAAGCAACCGTTGGGAGAAGTGTATCTTGACATATTGGTCTTAACACAACATTTGGACTTAAAAGTTGAGGATTCGTTTCAAGTATGTTAATTAACTCCCCCTTGCTGAATTTAAATCTGATACCTTTCAATTTAAACATCCCCTCTTGCTCATCCGGTTCAATCGGAAACCTCCCGTCTTTGTAAATCAAGAAAAGATTCAAAGGTCGCGGTTTGACCTGCGCGTGATATTTCCTCTCAAGTTCAGCGCTTACATCAATTATCAAACCCGCCAACTTTGGATGTTCCTCTATCTCCTTCCTAAAAATGGGAAGGAGTAGTTGTTTCAACTCTGGATCGCTCGGATCTAAAAAAATCAATCCAAAATCCTTAAATAACTCAGAGCAAAATCTAACAAACGCCTCTGTGAAGTTAACTCCCTCATCATATGCGTAACGAAGTAAATTCATTATCTCGCTCTTAAACTCGCTATCTTGAAGTTCGGATTCAATTTTGTTGAGAACATCTTTTATTTTTTTGTCAAATTTCAACGCACCAACAGGTCCGTAATTTTCCTTAGGGATATGCTCCGGGATAAATTCAATTTTAACAAGTTCATTGTTTGAGTTAAAAATCTTTGCGTTGTTTGCTTCAAAGAAATCATGGTCCTCGCCTTCAAGATAAAAAACGGGAACGAAGTTATATTCGGGGAATTTTTCAGCAAGGGCAGAAGACAATTTTATCGCAGAAATTATCTTATAAATCGTATAAACGGGACCTGTGAAAAGCCCAACCTGTTGCCCCGTGACAACAGCTAAGGTGTTTTCCTTCTCAAAAAGATCAATGTTCTCACCGGCATAACGATTCCCAAGCGAAAGATTTTGCCTCCTTAAAATTTCGGCAACTTTATTGCGGTTTTTATATCCAGCAAGGACATTTTGAATCAACCCTATATTAAAATCATTGAAATCGTGCGCATAATATCTTGCGACATTTTTAAAGTTATATATGTAATCAAGGAAAAGTTGCGTTGTTCCACCATAGTTTGGGAAAAGAAATTTAAAATTTAAAGTTCGCATAGAAATCCATTTTAGTTATAACTCTTCAACTATTATTTCCGGTTTGACAAGTTCCTTTGGGATAAGCGTTGGCCAATATGCTATAACTTCGCTTGGATGTGGGCGACCTCCACCAAATCCTGTCACCCCAGGCGGACCAGTTAAAATAAGCGCTGGGATTTCCCTACCAAATCTATCAACCGCTTCGTAATTTTTACCTCGGACAGCAATTCTTAAAACAACTTCGTTCGGCTCAGGGACCGGATGCGCAAGCGCTCCGTGACAAGAGTTATAACCAAGGAATTCCGTATGGATTTCATCAAATTCAAGCCCGAGGTCTTTAAGTCTGGTTCGTATTATTTCATCTGCCTTTTTCGCCTTTTCAAGCGCATCTGGCCAAGAATATGTCAATGTTCCAACAGCCATATAACCCTCAAAATAAGACATTGAAACCTTGTAAAATTTCGTTGGCGGTCTTCCTTTAACCCCATAAACTTTAACTCTGTCTTTCCCAACTTGTTCAAGCTTAATTGTCGTGAAATCTGCTATTACCTCGGGTGTTATATAATTTGTTGGGTCTCCTATTTCATAAACGAGCTGTTCTGTAACGCTTTGAACTGTGACGAGACCACCTGTGCCTTCGTGCTTTGTAATTATGATTTCACCGTTTGGATACGCTTCTGCTATTGGAAATCCAATGTGAGCCATATCCGGAACTGAGCGCCAATCGTAAGAAAAATTTCCCCCCGTTGCTTGAGCTCCACATTCAAGTATATGCCCCGCAACTATTCCTGCTGCAAGCTTATCATAATCGGTTTCATTCCATCCGAACTCATATATCATTGGAGCAAGTGTAATCCCCGTGTCAGTAACCCTGCCCGTGATGACAATTTGAGCGCCTTGTTTTAATGCCTCGGCGACTGGAAAAGCGCCAAAATATACATTCGCACTCGTTATTCTATCACGAATTTTATCAATCGGTTCGCCTGTGTCCATATTTTTAAAATCAACACCAAGTTTCACAAACTCATCAATTTTATCAAGTATATCATCGCCAAGGACAACGCCGATTTTCAAACCTTTTATACCAAGCTTCTGGGCAACCTTAAAGATTGCGTCTCGGCAAGCAATGGGGTTAACACCACCGCCATTTGTAACAACTTTTATGTTTTTCTCAACTATAATTGGAAGTATCCTCTCCATAAGTGTTACAAGGTCTTTCGCATAGCCAAGGTTCGGATCTCTTTTCTTTTGCTTTTGAAGGATTGACATCGTCACCTCAGCAAGATAATCCATAACAAGATAATCAATTGGACCTTTTGTCACTTGATGTATCGGTGCCTCAAGCCAATCACCCCAAAACCCTTGACCTGATGCGATGCGAGTTTTCTCCTTCATCTTTTCCGTTCATTTAGTTTAAAGAAAAGACCTCAAAAATTTTGTTCCTGTAAATTATGATAACGCAAGAAACAAACCAAAGGAGTATGTTTATCAACATCGGCGCATCCGACAAAATTATATCAGTCGGATTTTCACCGATATTTTTCCTGTAAATTAAATACATATACCTGAAAATCCCATAAAGCACAAAAACAGTTGTGTAGATTAGCGCCTCGGTTTTGAAAAGTGAAACTGTCCTTTCAGAAATTGTGTAAAGTGCGTAAGATATAACCGCACCGCTTGCGGTGATCGTGACCATTTGATCGGCAAACCTTAATGTGTACTCATCAAGGACTTTCCTCTGCTCGGAAATTTGTGATTCCCTGTTCTGGAAAGAGAAAAATAATTCCATCCTTCTTTTTGAAATCGCAAGGAAAAGAGAAAGGAAAAGGGTTGTGATGAAGAGCCATTTGGATACAATGACATTAATTGAATATGCTCCAACTATAACTCTGAGCATGAAACCGAAAGCAATTATGAAAACATCCAACAGGACTACACCTTTTAAACTGAAAGAATAAGCAAGCATGAGCAAAAAGTAGAATACAATAAGTGCCGATGCCCTCAATGGAAGTTCGGACATTATCGGTATTGAAGCAAGTAAAAAGCAAAAAGCGACAAATAGGGCTCTACCTGGCTTAATTCTACCTGAAGCGATTGGGCGATTTCTTTTGATGGGATGTTTTCTATCTGATTCAGCATCAAGTATGTCATTGATTATGTAAGTTGCGGAAGCAACGAATGAGAAGGCGAGAAATGTTAAAAATTCAATTTTAATTTTTTCTATGTCAGTTACAAACTGCGAAAAGATAAGGGGAGCGAAGACAAACAGATTTTTAACCCAATGCTTTAAGCGAATTAATTTTATGTAGTCCTTCAAAATCTGTGCGAAAATTTTATTTTAAAAGACAAGCGGTTCTTGATAAACTCCCCAAACTTCCTTCAGAGTTGATGTCATCTCTCCAAGCGTGCAATAAGCTCTTACACAATCAAGTATCTTGGGCATAAGCGGTTGGTTTTCCTCGGCTGCTTTTTTAAGCTCGGCTAAAGCCCTTTCAACCTCCGCTTGATTTCTGGTAGCTCTGACCTCAGCAAGTCGTTTCTTTTGTTTCTCAGCAACCTCTGGCGGAATTCTTAAAATTGGTATCTCAACTGGCTCATCTTCAACAAATTCATTGACGCCGACAATTATCCTCTCCTTTTTATCAAGTTCTTGTTGATATCTGTAAGCCGACTCCGCTATCTCCCTCTGGAAGAAACCATCCTCAATTGCTTTTATTACTCCCTCAAGCATTGAACCATTTGATGAATATGACTCAATCTTCTTGAAGTATTTTTCCGCTTCTTCTTCAATTTTATCCGTCAAAGATTCAACATAATAACTTCCACCCAGTGGGTCAATTACATTTGCAACGCCAATTTCATAAGCTATTATCTGTTGCGTCCTCAGGGCGATTTTCGCAGCTTTTTCGGTTGGGAGAGCATATGTTTCATCCATTGAATTTGTATGTAAGCTTTGGGTTCCTCCCAATACAGCAGCAAGAGCTTCAAATGCAGTTCTGACTATATTGTTCTCTGGCTGTTGAGCGGTGAGTGAGCATCCAGCTGTTTGAGTATGGAATCTTAACATCCAAGACCTTGGGTTTTTAGCCCCATATTTTTCTCTCATATATCTTGCCCAGATTCTACGAGCTGCTCTGAACTTGGCTATTTCCTCAAAGAAATCAAGATGTGAGTTAAAGAAGAAAGAAAGACGCGGGGCAAATTCATCAACATCCATCCCAGCATTTATACACGCTTCAACATAAGCAAAACCATCAGCCAGCGTGAAAGCTAACTCTTGAACAGCGGTTGCGCCCGCCTCACGAATGTGATAGCCACTTATTGAAATCGGATTCCACTGCGGGACATAATCCTTCGCAAATCTTATTGTATCAACTATCAATTTAACTGATGGCCCCGGGGGATAAATCCATTCCTTTTGAGCAATATATTCCTTCAATATATCGTTTTGAATTGTCCCTCGCAGCTGTTCATACTTTACACCCTGCTTTTCAGCGACGACAAGATACATAGCCCAAATCATCGCTGCTGGGGCATTTATAGTCATTGAAGTTGAAACCTGATCAAGCGGTATATCCTTAAAGACGATTTCCATATCCGCCAGCGAACTTACAGATACACCACAGACGCCAACCTCACCCTCAGCCATTGGGTCATCTGCGTCAATCCCCATAAGCGTTGGAAGATCAAAAGCAACACTCAATCCCGTTTGCCCGTGCTTTAACAAAAACTTGAAACGCTGATTCGTATCCTCCGGGGTTCCGAAACCAGCAAATTGCCTCATCGTCCAAAGTCGCCCACGATACATATTGTAATGAATCCCGCGGGTATACGGATATTCCCCAGGGAAACCAAGCTTCTCCATATAATCAAATCCCTCAAGATCATCAGGAGTGTAAAGCAAGTTAACTTCTATATCGCTTAATGTTGTGAACTTTATCCCGGTCCTTTTCATGCTGGAGTTTTCGGCTTTTTCAAGCCATTTCCTTTTTGCCTCACGGATTTTGTCCGCATTCATAGCAGTTTCACCTTTTTGGTTTTTTTTATAAAATTTTATTTTGCTTTCCATCGTAATCAATTTCCCAAATTTCTGGCTGATTAGAAATTTTTCCAAGGTTTCTAACTCTGTTCACGATATCTTCATTGACAGAACCCAAACTTTCTGTTAAAACTAAAAGGATGGGCTTCGTGTTAAATTTCCTTGAATTCAACATATGACCCCCGATATCTTCCCTTGCCCAATTTATATAATATTCCAGTTGTTCTGGCGCAA
>NZ_FAOO01000006.1:0-3497 GCF_900070205.1 Candidatus Thermokryptus mobilis
TCTTTCTTCCTATCCTTATCAAAATCCGTCACTACAATGTCAAATGCCCAAGTCGCTGTAAGCGAACTGTCCTGAAATTCAACCTTGAAACTAGAAAAAGGATCAAGCTCTGGTGAATCAAGTGATATTATCCACATATGAATCCGAGCTGTCCTATCAATTAAAGCTATCTCTTGCTTCCCATCCCCATCAAAATCATCCGCAAGAAGATATGTTAATCTAAAACCAGCGTTTCCATCAGCTGGGTAATCAAGGTTCCACGAAAATGTCGGCTCGTTCGGAAAACTTCCTGTCGCAGGATCATATTCATAAAAGAAAATTTTATCGGGATTCAAAATCCCAGCCGCTGGATCAGCATTTGAAGGGTTAACAACGCATATCTCATAATTCCCGTCACCATCAACATCGGTTATATTCACACCAGGGAAACTATAGCCATTTGTGTTCGCAGTTAAAGGCAAACCAACCGACCATAAAAGTTTGTAAGAATCATTCCCGTCGTTTTCAAACCAAAAAATCCACTTCGTTGAATCTTCAGAACTTGGACTTGAAACTGTCGGGTCGTTAATCGCAAGAATTTCAAGTTTTCCATTCTTGTTAAGGTCAAGCCCTGCTATAACATCATCACAGCCATCAATCTTTTGTATCACTGGATAATTAGCAACATAAGATATACTAAAGCCTGGCTTCAAATAATCCAAGTAATATGAAACCTGCCCGAATGAAGCAAGAGAAATAAAAGTTAAAACCAAGAAAAAGAAAAGTTTCCTCATAGCACTTAACCCTCCATTTGTTTTTATTTTTAAAATTACCCCTAAACCTGACGAGGTGCTTTTAAAAAACCAGTGGATTTCTTAACTTCTCGCAAGAGGTGCGGAACTCAAGAGAACACAATTGCTAACAAAATATAAAAAACCCCTTACAATTTGTCAATAGGAAAAGTTGCAAAATAGTGAATTTTAATAATTTACCTTTCCATCAAAAGATACATCCAGTTCTCATCCTTTATCTCACCGACAAGCGTTGAATGAAGTAGCTCAAACCTGCCAAATCCCCTTCTATCTCCAAATACAAAGATTACCCCACCTTGCAAGCTATAATAATGCCATATCTCATACGGCTTCATATTTTCAGCATATGGATATCTTTCAACTTCATCTGGCGGTCCATAAACGATATAAACCCTCCCTCTATCTGTTTTCCAACCCGGTTCATACTTCGTTGTGAATTTCTCATCCGCTTCTTTCACACGCTGGAGATATTGAGCTCTGAATTCAATTCCGCCTCTCCTTGCCCAGAAAGTTCCCAAAAACCTTCTCTTCGCCTCAATCCCTCTCAACTTCTTGTAAAGGTCCTTCTCCTCTTGCGTCGCTATATAACTTGCCTTTGAAAATTCATCATCAAGCTCACCTTCAGCAAGCGAATAAACCTGCGCTATAACTTTTGAAGTGTCAACCCTTGGTGTAACAGATGGATTAAATATAAAAAACTTTCGCCTGTTCCCAACGAGAATTTTATCCTCAATATCCGAGACCACGACATCAAGGTAATAAATCCCCGTTGGCAGATTAAATACATTTACCGTCCCAACCTCAACAGCTGAATCATAAACCTTTCCTCTTACAAACCTCTTCTCCCTTACCTCTTGAACCTTTTGCTGATAATTATCAAGCACATTTACCGTTATCACGAATTTATCACCACCAACCCCACTGAAAATGTTGTAAAGTTCAAAATAGTAATAAAGAACTGGAACATTTTGCCCAAATGTAGCCGTCGGATTCGGAACAACTCTAAAAGAATTTTTATAAAATGCATCATTCGTATCTGTAGACCTCTCTATTGAATAACAAAACTCCAAACTGCTTATCAAGAGTTTATCTCCCTTGACAAAAGTTGGAACATTCACATCAAAAGCAACGCTATCATAATTTTGAGTGTTAAAAAGGTCAATCCCCTTCATCACTACTTTGTATCTCCCTGCAGGAACATAAAATCTAAGAACATCAACAACATCCTGACCTGCAGCTCCCACCGTGTCAGGAAATCCTGTTTCAATCTTCCAACCCTTACTTATGATTAGAGAATCTTTATCAAGATTTACCACATCAAGCCGAAAGAAAAGCGAAATGTTATATTTGCCATTTCTAAACTCATATGTGAGCTTTGATTTTTGAACCGAATAAAAAATTTCAAGGTAACTTTGTTGGTCGGAATGTCTGAAAACAGCGTAATCAACATTCAAGCCAAGCTTCCCTTCAATAAAGAAAGATGAAACCAAATTTACCAGAGCAAAGATTAAAATCTTCATTTTTTGAGCTGAAAATTTTTGTTTTCAAAATAAAAAGGGGTGAACCCCACCTATTCAAAAGGGCTCACCCCGAAAACTTAAACAACATCAAACAAAGACATATCTTTACATCGCAAACCTAATCGTGAGGAATTGGTTGTTATCAAAGAATTTAACCTTCCTATATGTGTATTCAACGCTTGCCTCAAGTGTCCCACCAAGTGGAATGTTAAAACCAACTCCAAACGATGGCGAGTTGAAAACATAGTCCGTCTCATTGACATAAGAATATCCAACCCTCAAGAAGAGCATATTCTTAAACGAATACTCAAGACCACCCTTATATTCATCAAGCGTGAAGTTATTGTTCTGGAAACTTCCAGCAAGCGTCAAAGATGACTCTCCGAGCTTGAGGTTATACGCAAATCCAAGCTCAAACGCTGCTGGGAGCTCAAATTCCTGAAGTGGAACCCTCAACGACCTCACAGGTGAACCCGGCTCTGAACCCGGTATCACAACACCCCATTCAAGGTCCGGACCGTCAAATTTCATATTTCCACCCACATTCTTCATCACAGCCCCAAATCTTAAACCACTTTCAAGACGATACTGCAAACCAATGTCAACAGCAAAACCGGTCGCGGACTCTCTCAAAATTCTTTCAGTGATAAGCTTCAAATTCGCCCCAACATAAATTCTATCTGTCATCCTCCTACTATATGAAACAGCTGCTGTAAGAAATGTCGGGCTAAACTTCTCACCAGTCCCTTCCGGCTCATCAACCGTTGTGATAGGTATTTCACCAAAGTCAAGCGATTTCAAACTTACTCCGAAAACACCAACACCGCCGAAATTTGCTATAGCCGAAAGATAATTCACTTTTATATCAGCAATCCAAGTCACATGGGAAAACATCGCTTCGGCGGACTTATTTGTGAAGCTTGCACCAGCTGGATTCCAAAACAGAGCATCAACACCATTCGCCTCAGCAACAACTCCACCACCTAAAGCAACACCTCTTGAACCAACCGGAATTCTCAATTCCTCCGCTCCAGCCGTCCCCTTCCTTTTACTTGTTCCCGCTTCAAGTGAAGTTAAAATTAATGCCAAACCTATAACCGATAGTATTATTTTCTTCAACATGTCTTCCTACTCCGTTGTTTATTTTTTATTTTTGAATTCAAAAAACAAACCCCGGCGCCCATAG
>NZ_FAOO01000006.1:3998-51498 GCF_900070205.1 Candidatus Thermokryptus mobilis
GCGCCCATAGGCGCCGGCTCAATCTCCTTAGAAGTATCTCAACCTCTCTTCTCTCTGGAAGACAACAACCTTCAAAACCTTGCTCCCAATACCAGGTGCCTCAACATGGACAATATAAATTCCACTTGCAACCGGAACACCCGCATCATTTCTAAGGTCCCACCTCAAATACGGGCTGTCATCGCTCTTTTTTAATGTCCTGACGAGGTCACCAGCAACCGTGAATATCCTTATTGTGCATTCCTTCGGCAACCTCGTAAATGTTATGAATGATTCGGTTATCTCCTTCTCAAGCGGTGACGCACCAAAATATGGGTTCGGAACCGCATTCACAAGCTCAAGGTCACTCTTTGCTGTCTCAACACTATAAACAGGCGCAGAAGGCACCGTTATCTCAAAAACATCATTAACAGTGTTTGGATGATTTGCATAAATCTCAAGCTCATCCCCATCGCTAAATGCTACATTACCCCTACGATTCCAAGTCGCCATATACATAACTGGCAAATCATTAAACAATATATCATTCGCAAGATTATCATCTTGCGTCGTGCTGTATTCAACATCAAATATAAACAACCACTCGCGAGGACCACTTGCTGAAAGATTATCATAAGTATTGAAATCCCCAGGCCAGTATTTTCCATCAACCAAACCGTTTGCAACATTATTCTCCAAGAATCCGACCGCAAGCCGTCTTGGCGGGTCTTGCTCTATGTCATAAACAGCAAGCGGAACATTTGCCTGCCCATTAAGACCAAACTCCTGAAATGCATATCCACCAGCTGGATTCTTTATAAACGGAGCAAATTCATCGTTTAGCAGGTGGAAAATTTGCTCTTCTCAAGTATCTGTATCCAAAGGATGCATTTTGATGATCCGGGTCAAAATTTCCATCGGTATCGGTCGTTGCAAAAACAATTCGTATATTTCTCAATTTATCTGGTGTGACGACATCGCTGTGCTCATGTCCACTGACAAATATACCATATGGTGAAACATAACCAAACGCACCGTTAAATGTTAGTAAATGTTCAGGAATTCCCCAATCAAGAAGGCTAGCATTTGCCCAGGTCAATTTCCTTGTTCCCTTAGTCCAAGCCCAACCTTTTGGACCAGGTGGCGGTCCAATTACCTTAAACTGAATACCATCAACAACCGTATAATTTCCATCGCCACTTTGATTTGTCTGACCAGTGAGTTTTGTCTGATTTGCTGTCTTATCAATGAGTTTCCAAGTTATTTCACCTTCAACTTCCTCAAATCTAACTTCATAAGTGTGCCCTGTCAACTTCGTTGGGTCAACAACAAGTCCAAGTACCTCGCCATCACTTCTGCCCGATTTATGGACACCGATAATTGTGTCACCAACAGTTGCTGTATATCTTACCCCAGGGCTTACCGGTTTAGGAGTAACAGTGATTATATTAACAGCGCTCTCATAAAATCTTGGCACCCCATACGGATTGTAAGCATAAGCTGTAACAGCAAAGTAATAAGGTTTGCCGTTGACAAGCGGTTTATCGCTGAGATAATCTTTTTTAATCCTGAATGTCCTTTCAATTCCACTGTCAGTTCCTTTTACAACCGTCACCTCAATGTTTTCTCCTCTTACAGGGTCAAAAACCCAGTCCTTGATCTCTTTAACATCGTTTATAACATCAAAAACCGCAACTCTAACCGATTTAGTTGGCTGTGTTGGTGAATCAAATTGATAAATTATGTATCCCTCAAAAACATATTCCGTTGGATTTCCCTCAGGGTCACGGTCAATAAGGTCAACTTCTCTATACTCATCAATTCTGCTATCATATGGCCAATAAAGAACAATTTCTCTATCAAGCTCAGCGACTTGAACATTCGGGGATGGCGGTGTCGGAGGAAGTTGGAAATCAATATCATAAGCTGTTTGAGCAGCTTGATCTACCATTTTCAAAATCGTGACGCTGTTAACATTACTGGTGCCACGAGCGATCAACAAACCAAAAACTATTTCCTGTGTATCACCAGGAGCAAATGTAAATGGTCCATTTGACATAAGAAATCTTCTATCACCTGGGCTCAAAGTTGTTGGACCAACCCTTGTCCCATCAAGCCAGCCAGTCCCCGTTTCAGGATCACCCGTGAAAACATATCTTGTCTCCTGCCCAGTATTTGGATCAACATAAGGTGTCCCATCAGCAAGAAGACCTTTCATAAAGTTATACGCCTCATCTGCAAACTCAGGGTCACGATATGGATATGGCGCACCGTTCCAATAGAATGAGAAAGCATACATTGGGAGGTTTTTGTAACCTTTCCACCACTTCCCAAATGCCTTCGCAGAATCATTCGGGTCTCCCGTGTAAACCCTAACACCCTGGAAGAAATCCCTACCTATGGCAGGTGGCGCTTGACCATAAACATTATCATTGTTACTTGCATTATAACAATACCCAAGGCTAAGTGTTGTATCACACCCAACAAAATCATCACCAGCATATCCAAGATCTGGGTCATCCCACAAAGCAACAAATGTTGAATCGTAAGTTTGATTGCTCTTGTTAATTATCAACACCTTGACAAAGAACATATCGCCGAATGCATCAACCCTATTATAACCCCAAATCGTCATCTGAACCTCAAGCCCCATCGGAGCTGTTTTAAAGATATTATGCTGAGCTGGGTTTGCATCATTAAACACCATCCAAAGTGTTTGATCCCCCATCAAAAGCGGTCTATCAACGCCCCTTGTAAAGACACCATCACCATCAACATCCTCCCAAGGCGCCCCATCTTCAACCGGCCAATTCAAATAATCATCACCCGGATTGAAAAGGTCCGTCTTGTTTATCTTCCAAATCTTATACCTTGGATCTTCCGGATTATCAGGTGTCCCATCCGGTTTAATCTTACCGGGCTGAAATTCAACCTGATACTCTGCTGCTGCTGTTCTCAATTCTCCAGTTTCTCTAACCTTTCCAGCAATCCAAACCCCAGCTGCAAAGTCAGCCGTCTTATGCGAACCCTTCGGCCATTCAAGCCCAGCATCACCAGTCCTGTGATAGCTAACATATTGACCCGTGTTCTCAACATCAGCCGAAATCCTGTTCCCATCAAATTTTTCAAGAACAAGAACACTTGATTTCAAAAGCGAAGATATCTTGCTCCTTTCGGTGTTTTTTTCCTTTGCGTTAAGCAAAACAGAAAACAAAAGAACAAATAGAGTTAGAAAGGCAATTATTCTTTTCATTTCCGTCCTCCAAAAATTTTATTTTTAAAAAGTCAAAGAGCAAGTGGGCGTCTTAATTGACGCCCACTTAAGAAATTAAAGGTCAATCCTTAAACCTAATCTAACTTGCCTAGGTTCGCCAAAGTTGTATGGATGAGCCAACATATAGTTATACAATTTCACCGCCTCCGGACCATTGTTTTCCGCCCAAGCCATACCTTCTGGAGTCCTGAACCAACCATCAGCATCTGGCAAACCAGTTGAGTTGTAAACATTTATTACATTCTTTGAATCAAACAAGTTGATCACCCAAAGATAAACATCAAAGCTAATCCTACCTAACCTTATCGCCCTGTCAATCTTTAAATCAAGCTGGCTTGTCCAGGGACCATAGCCTGAGTTAACCGCAGCTCTTGGTATCTGCCAACCCGGTCCATAGATATAGCTCCTATACTCAACCGGTGTATACGGCAATCCACTTCCAAACCTAAACAACAAGTTTATACCGAAATACTCAAACGGTTTAATTCCAAACACGGTTGGTCCATCGCCCTTCTCAGTCCTGAAATCAACATTTATGCTTCCAGTATGTCTCTGGTCAAAGTCAAGAGGCGCAACAAATGTTGGGAAGTTTCCACCAAGCCAAGCTATATTAAAGTTTGTCGTCGCTGCTGAACCAGTCCCAGCTGCATATTGAAGCGTGTAGTTTATAAACGCTGCAACCCTGTTGGTCCTTCTCAAAGTGAAACTAAACGACAATCCCTTGATCGTCCCATAGTCACCGTTGACATACATAGCATAAGCCGTCGGTCTTGCAAGTATGTTCTGAATCTGAATCAAATCCCTTGTCTCTTTGTAATAAGCAGTTATATCAAAGCTTGCATTCCTTGTAATTTGCTGAGCAAAACCAACCTCATAAGCAACCGTCTTAGGTGGTCTCAAATTAGGATTACCAGCACGAATATAGTTACCAGACCTTATATACTGAGCGAACAATATCGTGCTCGTATAGAACAAGTTCAACTGAGGCGCCTGACTGAAAACACCATACTGAGCATGAAATACAGTCCTATCGGTAACCGGGAATGAAATTCCTAACCTTGGAGCGAAAATATAATACGGCTTTGACGCTTTGAAATTCGCATCTGAAAAATCATACCAGTCACCCTTTGACTCAAGTATAATATTCGTCGGATCAACAAGTTGGTCTGTGTTCGGATTGATATAATCAACACGCAAACCAAGGTTCAAAATCAACTCGGGCAACTCAATCTTATCCTGAATATATGCTGCACCAACAATGGGATGCTTGGCACCGTTCCTCCCAGTGTTAACCTCTTTTTTACCAGTCACATCATAACCAATAGTATTGACAAAAGCTGTTTGATAAATGTTTTCATCCGAACCTGTCGGATTTGTTCTCCTATTCTGCGCTATATCAAGCGCCCTCAAACCATAAACCCTGATCGTGTTATATCTGAAATCAAACCCTGCCTTGATCTCGTGAATTCTACCGATCTGATGCAAGATGTCAAACTTAACACCCCAATAACTTGACAAGTTCTTGCTATAGTTTGGATAAACCGTGTTTGGCTGAGCGAAAAGTGAAAACGGCCTAAACGGTTGATTTCTACCCCAGTCCCTAAGCTGTGGGTTCTTATCTTTATCTCCATATGACTCTATGTCATCCCACCAGAAATGATCACCCGTTTGAGAAAATGTCCTATACCAGCTGAACATCAATGTATAAAATGTTGAAGCAGAAATTGTATGTGTTAACTTAGCATAATATCCATGCGTTGTCTCTTCGGTCCTTGGCATTCTGTTATAGTTAAATGCGGAATAAGAATGAATGTATTCTCTATCCGTTCTGAAGAAAGATGTCCCACCAACCCTTAAGTTAAAGGGCTTAAAATCAAAAACGACATTCCCATTGAAAAGCCACCTTGAAGTGGAGTTACCTCTTAAGATGCCAGCAGGAATGTTGATGTTGAAGGTATCCTGCGCTTCAACAACCGTAGCTTGAACCCCGTTATAGAATGAGGGTCGTCTGTTTCTCATGAAAGTTCTCTCAAGCGCAAAGAAAAATCTTATCCTGTCAAAACCTGGCACAATCGGACCACCTAAACTCAATGAATACAAGCTGTAACCTTGTGAGTAAGCACCAGTAAGAACATTCTTCTTATGGAAGTTTGGATTGCCCGTCTCCCTGCTTCTAAAGAAACCACCATATTCATCGGTTATCACTTCAAGTGTAGCCGAGTATCTTGAACCACCTGTCTTCGTAGTCGTCACGACAACGCCCGACATAGCATAACCATATTCGGCATTGAAACCACCAGCTTGATATGAAACCTCCTCAATCGCTGTTGTTACAACTTCCCCAGTTCTCGCATAGTTATAAGGGTTATTGAAATAAACACCATCAACATAATATGCAACCTCTTCACTCCTACCGCCTCTGACGTAAATTGTCCCACCAACTTGAACTACACCGGTTTGAATTGCAACCACACTCGTATAACCACGCAACGGCATATTTTGAACATCTTCTGCACGAACAACCCTTATCTCGTTTGTTGCGTTCTTTTGAATAAGCGGTCTTTCAGCAACTACCTCAACCGTTGGAACCTGAATCGCCTCGCTTGGCAATTCAAAATTAACCTCCGTCGTCAAACCAACAGTGACACGGACATTTCTAATGGTTATCGTTTGATATCCAACATAACTTGCTTTTAATGTGTAAATTCCAGGCGGGACATTAAGTATCACATAGTTACCGTTTAGGTCTGTTGACGCACCAAGCGTTGTTCCCTCAATTATGACATTTGCCCCTATCAATGGCTCTTTCGTTTCTCTGTCAACAACTTTACCTGCAATTTTACCGACTTGCGCCAACAATAACCCCGGAAGGATAAGCATCACGGTGAGAATTAACAATTTGCGATACATATCTTTACTCCTCCTGATATGTTTGTTTTAAATTTGGAAAGCCGTTAAGCGGGAATTATCATCACAGAAGCAACATAAAGACAAGACAACAAACTGTAACATTTCACTCAACCTCACGCGAAAATTTTGTTTTAAATTCTCGTTCTCATCAAACCAATTAAAATATAACACATAAATTTTTCTTTGTCAAGTTTTCCCAAGCCCTTTTTTATGAATGCCATCAAAAATTGTGCCACAATTACAACTTGACGACCCTGACATCAAAAATCCCATCAACGGATGATATCTCCTTCAAAACTTCCTGAGGTATCTCGCTATCAACGCTCATGACCGTTAAAGCCTTTTGACCTACCCCATATCTACCGAGAGAAAGACCTGCAATGTTAATATTTGAACGAGCAAGGATTGAGCTTACCGCAGCGAGCATCCCGGGTCTATCAATGTTTGAATAAACAAGTAGAATGCCCTCCGGCTTGAATTCAAAATGAAATTCATCCATTCCAACAATTCTGACATCGCTGTTTCCGAAACAAGTTCCCGAGATGGACCTCGTTTCCTTGTCAGTTTTAACCTCAAAATTTAAAAGATATGTGTAATTGCCCCAGCTCTCCCCGGTCTTCTCACTTATGTTAAGCCCCATTTCCTTTGCCAAAACGGGAGCGTTTATGTAATTTATCGGCTCACTCATCAAATAATTCAACAGACCCTTCAAAAATGCCGAGATCAAAATCTGTGAAGAATTTTTCAAGACATCACCTGTAAATGAAGCCCTGATACTTAAAAGTTTACCCTTTAAAAGTTGCGCATGCAAAAGCCCGATCTTCTCTGCAAGCAAAAGATATGGTTTTATCTCTTCATTCATAGCAAGTTGCAAAATTTCCGCATTCACAGCCCCAACAATAGCACGACCTTTTAAAGCATCCGCAATTTGATGCGCTATCTGAATTGCAACCTTCTCCTGCGCCTCTTCAGTAGCTGCTCCAAGATGCGGAGTTACTATAACCTTTGGATGCTTTATCAAGGGATGGTCCTTGGGCGGTGGCTCCTCGGAAAAAACATCAAGCGCAGCACCAGCAACCTGACCCGATTCTATCGCCTCAAGAAGAGCCATCTCATCAATTATCCCTCCCCTGGCACAATTTATAATCCTAACCCCCCTTTTACACTTTGCAAGCTCTTCACGCCCAATCATTCCCCTTGTCTCATCATTCAAAGGCACATGAACAGTTATAAAATCGCTCCGCCTGTAAATCTCATCAAGATTTGAAACAAGCTCAACCCCAAACTTTAACGCAACCTCCGAGGATAAAACAGGGTCATATCCTATTACATTCATCCCAAATGCCTTACACCTGAGTGCAACCTCGCGACCTATCCGCCCAAGCCCAATTATACCGATCGTTTTACCATATAGCTCAACCCCCATAAACTTCTTTCTTTCCCAATTCCCTGCCTTAAGGTCATCATTCGCCTGCGGTATGTTTCTAGCAAGCGCAAGAATTAAACTCATAGTATGCTCAGCGGTTGAAATCGTATTTCCACCCGGTGTGTTCATAACGATTATCCCCCGCCTCGTAGCTGCTTCAACATCAATGTTATCAACCCCAACCCCAGCTCGTCCGATTATCTTCAAATTCCTTGCCTCATTGATTATGTCAGCCGTAATCTTAGTCCCGCTTCTTACAATCAAAGCCACATAATCGTTTATTATCCGCTTTATCTCATCACGCGGAATCCCTGGCTTAAGGTCAACTTCAAAACCTTCACCTTTTAAAATGTTAACACAACTTTCCTCAATTGGATCTGTTATCAAAATCTTCATACCCAAACAAAAAATTTATTTTCAATGACAACAATTTGGAAATTCATCGTCTTCGTTCCTTTTTTCAACCACGCCTTCAAACTCAGCGAAAACCCTTTGAACAGCCCTAACGCCATCGCCAGGATTAAACCCCTCATAACCGACATCCTTTAAAGCCATCTCAAGCGCAGATATAACACCAACTATATCAAGCTCATCGTAATATCCAAGATGTGAAATTCTAAAAATTTTATCCTTCAAATGCTCCTGTCCACCAGCAACCGTTATCCCATATTTATACTTTAAAACCTTTTGAAATTCTTTTCTATCAATTCCGTCCGGGAAATAAACGGCTGTCACGGCATGCGAAGGTGGATGTCCAAACAATCTAAGTCCAAGCGCTTTGCAACCTTCTCTGACGGCAAGCGAAAGTTTTTCATGTCTTATCCATATATTCTCCAAACCCTCTTCCCTTATCATCTTCAAAGCCACATCAAGCGCAACTATAAGCGCAATACCCGGAGTCCAAGGCGTATCCCCATTTTGGAGTGCCTTTTTAGCTTTCTTCAAACTGAAATAATACTTCGGCAAATTGGAACGCTCAACCATCTCCCAAGCTCTTTCACTCAACGCTATGAACGAAAGCCCTGGCGGTATCATCAACCCTTTCTGTGAACCTGTGATGACAACATCAAGCCCCCACTCGTCCATATACAGCTCATGCGCACCAACAGAGGTTATACCATCAACGACCGTAACAGCGTTTGAATTCTCGCTGACAATCTTTGCTATCTCCTTAACATCAGTAAAAACCCCAGTTGATGTCTCGCTATGCGTCAAGAAAACTGCTTTGACATCAGGATTTCTCTTTAATTCCGTTTCAATTTCTTCAGGTGTGACAGCCCTCCCCCATTCAATTTTAATTTCAATTGCCTCTACTCCATATGCCCTGCATATCTCCCCCCATCTTTCTCCAAATTTCCCACCATTGACAAATATCGCCTTATCACCACTTGAAAGCAAATTTGCAACAGCTGCCTCCATAGCCCCAGTCCCACTGCTCGTCAAAGTATAAACATCTTGCTTCGTCTGGAAAAGATATTTTAAGTTTTCATTAACCCTTGAAAAAATCTCAATAAATTCCGGATTCCTGTGATGAATTATCGGTTGAGCAAGTGCAAGCGAAACTTCCTCTGGAATAGGCGTCGGTCCAGGTGTAAAAAGTCGCTTTTTCATCTTTTCCTATTTCTCCACCTTTGTTTTTTTGAAAATAAAAATTTTGAAAGCCATTGTCAAGAGCTTCTTAAACTTTTGATATTTGCATAAAAAATTTTTTAATTTTAAATCAAAAAGGGCAAAAATGATTGATCTAACTGGGCGAGTCGCCTTGATCACAGGCGGTTCAAGAGGAATTGGAAGGGCAACCGCAATTTTATTCGCAAAGGCAAATGCAGATGTAGCGATCACTTATCTAAAAAACGACGAATCAGCAAACCAAGTCATCAAACAAATTAAAGAACTTGGAAGAGAAGCAATAGCTGTGAAAGGAAATGTCGGTAAAAGCGAAGATGTAAAAAGAATGGTCAAAGAAGTCCTTGAACGCTTCGGAAAAATTGATATACTCGTGAACAACGCTGGAATATGGACATACGGCGCTATCGGCGAGATGAGCGAAGAAACTTGGGATGAAACGATGGAAGTGAACTTGAAAAGTGTATATCTGTTTTCAAATGAAGTCGTCCCCATAATGAAAAAACAAAAATGGGGAAGGATTATAAACATCTCCTCAACCGCTGGTCAACGGGGAGAAGCATTTCACTCACATTACGCTGCATCAAAAGGTGCAATAATTGCCTTTACAAAATCACTTGCTGTTGAACTTGCGAAATATAACATACTTGTAAACTGTGTTGCCCCCGGCTGGGTGAACACTGACATGTGCGCTGAGGTCTTCAGCGATCCAAATTTCGTTGAACAAGTAAAAAGCACAATCCCACTAGGAAGAATTCCAGAACCAGAGGAAATCGCAGGACCTATAGTTTTCCTTGCGTCCGAACTCGCAAACTGGATAACTGGAGCAACGATAAGCGTAAATGGTGGCTCAGTCCTTTGTTATTAAAAATAAACGAACCCAATAAAAATGGAAAAATCAAAAACAAATCCAAACAAAGATTCTTATGGGAAAAATCTAATGGGAATTGAAATTTTTGTCCGCTCTTTAATTGAAGAAAATGTTGAAGTTATCTTCAGTTGCCCTGGAAACGCAGTCCTCGGAATACTTGATGCTATACTTGAAATCTCCGAAATTAAAATTGTGCTAACAAGACATGAACTTGGGGCGGTTTTTTCAGCAAGTGGTTATGCAAGGGCAACGGGAAAACCAGGAGTTGTGCTTGCCTCCTCAGGACCTGGAGCGTCAAACCTCGTAACTGGAATAGCAGATGCAAATATGGACTCTGTTCCACTGGTCATTTTCACAGCACAAGTTCCAACAAAATTAATTGGGAACGAGACATTTCAAGAAGTTGACATAGTTGGGATAACAAGACCTATAACAAAACATAATTTCCTTGTCACTAAAATAGAAGAATTGACAAACATTATAAAATCCGCTTTTTACATTGCAACAACCGGCAGACCAGGTCCTGTATTGGTTGATTTGCCAAGGGATATACTCGCTGAAAAGTTCACATTTGACTATCCCGAAAAAGTGAACCTTCGCGGTTATAACCCAATCTATTCGGCACACTCAGGGCAAATAAAAAGAGCAGCAGAGATAATAAACAATTCTTCAAGACCTGTTATAATAGCAGGTGGTGGTGTCATCATAAGCAATGCCTTTGGTGAATTGAGGGAGCTCGCAAGGAGAATAAACTCACCAGTTACAACTACACTTATGGGTCAAGGTGTTTATCCCGAGGATGACCCTCTATCACTTGGTATGCTTGGGATGCACGGAACTTGGTATGCAAACACTACTGTAAACGAGTCCGACTGCGTAATTGCCATCGGCTCACGGCTTGATGAAAGAGTTACAGGGGACTTCAACAAATTCGCTCCAAAAGCAAAAAAAATTCATATTGATATTGACCCAGCTTCAATAAGCAAAAATGTCAAAGCCGATGTTCCAATCGTCGGCGATGTCAAGGACGCTTTAAAAAAACTAATCCCTCTTGTGAAAAATTTAAATAACGAAGAATGGCTATCGCAGATCAAAAAATGGAAAAACGAACATCCTTTGAAATACAAAGCAACCGATAAGGTCTGCGTTCAATTCGTGATTGAAAAGTTGAGGGACTTAACAGGAGCAAACGCAGTCATAGTCACAGATGTTGGACAATTCCAAATGTGGACAGCTCAGTTTTTCAAATTTCTATACCCGAGAACACACATAACAAGTGGTGGACTTGGAACAATGGGATTTTCACTCCCCGCCTCAATAGGTGTTGCAACAGCAATAAAAGATAGACCAGTAATATCAATCAATGGAAATCGCGGTTTTCAAATCAACCTGCAAGAACTTGCAACAATCAAGGCATACAACCTCCCGATCAAAATTTTAATTTTTAACGATGAACACATTGACATAACAAGACAATGGCAAGAACTACATTGGAGGAAAAGATTTGACGAGATTTTAATTGACAGTTCATGCCCCGATTTTACTAAAATAGCAGATGCTTATGGGATTCAAAGCTTTAAAGTTGAATGGGCAAGCGATGTTGAACCGACTTTGAAAAAGGCGCTCGCATTGAAAGATAAGCCAGTGTTAATTGAGTTCAAAACAATCTACGAGGAAAATATCTACCCGTATATCCCAATCGGAGGAAGTGTAAGCGATATAATTGAAGGAGGGAAATAAAATGAGACACACAATATCAATCCTCGTTGAAAACAAATTCGGTGTCCTGACAAGAATTGCTGGTCTTTTTAGTGCAAAAGGATACAACATTGAAAGTATATCCGTTGGACCAACCGAAGACCCGTCAATTTCACGGATGACAATAGTTACAAATGGGGACGACGACCAAATTGAACAGATAATAAAACATCTAAACAAATTGATTGACATACTCAAAGTCGTTGACTTGACAAATGAACCATTCGTTGAAAGGGAACTCGCCCTGATAAAAGTCAAGGTTAATCCATACACGAGAGGCGATGTAATCCAAATCTCTGATATTTTTAGAGCGAAAGTCGTTGATATAGGACCGACCACTTTAACTGTTGAGGTTACTGGGAAAAGTGACAAAATAACCGCAATGATAAATATGCTTGCGCCGTATGGGATTGTTGAACTTGCAAGGACTGGAGCTGTTGCCCTGAAGCGGGAATTTAAAGGTGAAGTTTACAGCTCAAAGGAGATAAAATTGATAAAGAAAAAATCACGCCAAAAGCCAACTGAGGACACCGAAAAAGGTTAGTTGTTTTTTAGTCACGCCAAATTTAAATTATCATTGATAATAAAGTTAAAAGGTAGATGAAAGAATTTTCAAATATACTTGTTTGCAGAACGGATAAAATTGGGGATTTGGTTTTGACCTTGCCCGTCGCAAATGCCTTGAGGGATAATTTCCCAAATGCAAATATAACTTTCCTCGTCAGCAAATACGCAAGTGAAATCGTTCAAGGTCACAAAGCAATTAACGATGTCATGATTTATGAACCTGAAATTAGCGTTTTTGAACTTGCGAAGGAGATAAGAAAAAGAAAGTTTGACCTTGCGATAGTAGTTTTCCCCGTCTTCAAAATCGCACTTGCACTTTGGATTGCTCGCGTGCCCATTAGGGTCGGCACAGGATACCGAATTTACTCGCTTCTTTTCAATGAAAGGGTTTACGAACACAGAAAATATGCACAAAAACACGAAGTTGAATATAACTTGAACCTAATAAAGAAAATCGGGGCTGAGGTCAAAGAAATAGAATTTGACCTCTTCATTCCAGATTCAGCTTTTGAAAAGGTCAAAAACATCTTATCCAAACATGGCTTAAGTGAAAAAAACTTCATCATAGTCCACCCCGGAAGCAAGGGTTCGGCGAGAGATTTAAAACCCGAAAGGTTTAAAGAACTCGTCAAAATTTTAAGTCAAGAGGGCTTTAAAATCGTCCTGACAGGTAGTGACAAAGAAAAAGAACTCACAAGCTTTGTGGCTGGCGATTTTAAAAATGTCTACAATTTCTCAGGTCTTTTCAACTTAAAAGAACTTTCAGCTCTGATCAAATTATCTTCGCTTTTTATATCAAACTCAACTGGACCTCTTCATATCGCAAGTGCCATTGGAACCCCAGTCATTGGATTTTATCCACCGATAAAAGTTATGAGCCCAAAGCGATGGGGTCCTTATACAAGCGAAAAACTCATATTCACACCAAGTCTTCCATTTGAATGTCAGAAATGCATCGGAGAAAAATGCAAGTTCTTTGACTGTATGGATTTGATAAATCTAAACGAAGTCGCAAAATCAATAAAAGAAAAACTCAGTGTTAATGTATAGCTTTTTCATAATTTTCACCATTTTGAACTTTTTCACGCAGGAGATAAAAATATTTGAAAGCAGAAAAATTGAACATAACGCTTTTAAAGTCGGCGAAAGATTGCTTTACGATGTGAAATATAAATTCATCAAAGTTGGCGAAGCAGAGGTTTCAATCCCAGAGATAATTGAATATAACGGGCGAAAATGTTACAAAGCTGTTTTTCGCGTCTGGTCCTTGCCTTTCTTCTCTATCTTCTATAAGGTTGACGATAGATATGAAACATATATTGATGTTGAGGGAATTTATCCGTGGAGATTTGAACAAAGGATAAGGGAAGGGAACTATAAACATGATTTCTTCGCCGAGTTTGACCATATAAATCTTTTAGCCAAAACATCAGAGGGAATTTATCCAATCCCGCGATATGCTCAAGATGTCTTCTCTGCTTTCTACTACGCAAGAACACAAGATTACTCGGATAAAAGAGTTGGAGAAAGGGTTAAACTTGAAAACTTCTACAAGAACAGAACTTATCCGCTTGAAATAAAATACCTTGGAAAGCAAACCGTAAAGGTCAAAGCTGGAACATTCAATTGCGTTGTAGTTGAACCGTTGATAGTTGAAGGTGGGTTATTTAAAGCGAAGGGGAGATTTCTGCTTTGGATTACAGACGATGATAAAAAAATTCCGGTGAAGATGAACGCCGAAATCCCAATCGGTAGCATTGATGGCGAACTAAGGGAGTTTTACGGAATTGAAAAGATAAACGCAAAAATTGATTGATGAGATCAAAATACGAGAAAATTGACCTTTCAAAGGTAAGGACGATTTCAATACAAAACAGACGAAGCAAGGTTAACACCTCTGAATTTGCAAAGGTATTTGACCCGAAGACGCAAAGTTTTTCGGATTTTATTGACTCACTTCCTGACATATTGGTTGCAAAGGACTTGAAAATGCTCGTTGATAAAATTGTGAATGCACACAAGAAAAACAAACTTGTCATCTTTTTAATTGGTGCACATGTGATAAAGGTTGGGCTTGCACCTTTGTTAATTGAACTTGGTAAAATCGGCGTAATAAAAGCACTTGCGATGAATAGCGCAACCGCAATCCACGATGTTGAAACGGCGCTTTTCGGACAGACATCTGAAGATGTGGCGGAAAATATAATGGATGGAAGCTTCGGAATGGCAAAGGAAACGGGTGATTTTATAAACTTAACGCTGAAGGAATATTGTGAAAATTCCGATCTCGGCTATGGCGAAGCGCTCGGTAAGAAACTAAACGATATAAATGCGCCAAATAAAGATTACAGCGTTCTCGCTTCATATTACAACTTGGACATACCAGTCACAGTTCACGCAGCAATTGGAACAGACATAGTTCACCAACAACCCACGATGGATGGTTCAGCAACAGGAGAAATGAGCTTCAGGGATTTCAAAATTTTGTGCAATGTTCTCACACAGCTTGATAGCGAAAGCGTCGTCGTAAATATCGGCTCAGCGGTGATAATGCCGGAGGTTTTCCTCAAGGCATTAACCGTTGTCCGAAACCTTGGATATAACGCTTTCGGCTTCACCACAGCAAACTTTGATATGTTAAGACACTATAGACCAACTGTCAATGTAGTTCAACGCCCAACTCAAGGCGGTGGAACTGGTCTCATGATAACAGGACATCACGAGATAATGATACCTCTTCTTGTAGCAATGATAAAAAGTAAAATTTAAGGACAAATGGAAGAAAATACGGAGAGAAGAAATTCCTTAAGGTCATCGCCAATAACTATGACATTTATAGCTCTTGGGACGGTGTTCGTCCTATATCAATTTTTCGGCTCTGGGTTGACATTTCTTTTGTTCGGTGGATTGAACGAAAGAAACGCTCAAGGGTTTCGCCTTATGACGATGCTATCCCAATTTCTTTTTATTTTTGTCCCGACATTGTTTTTCGCACGATGGCAGGAAGTTGGATTCAAAGAAATTTTTAAATTAAAAGCGCCGAATTTACTTGAGATCCTCATTGTAATTGTTGGAACGCTATCGCTTCAGAGCATCGCCCAGATTTACCTCTATATTCAAGAGTCAATTATTCCGATTGATAAATTATCCCCTATATTTGAAACCCTCCGTAAAATGATGGAACGAACATATTCAATTTTAATATCTGCAAAATCACCGCTTGAATTTGCCTATGTTGCTCTTGTCGTAGCTCTCACACCAGCAATTTGTGAAGAATTTCTATTCAGGGGTCTTGTTCAATACAATCTGTCAAAAGCGACAAACCATAAACTCGGCTTTATAATAACCGGTGTGATTTTCGCAATGTATCACGCAAATCCATTTAGCTTTATACCATTGATAGCGCTTGGGATTTACTTTGGCTACCTCGTTTATAAATCTGGAAGCATATTTCTCGCAATGCTTGCTCATTTCGTAAATAATTTCACCGCTGCTTATTCATATTTCAAATTCGGTCGTGAAGGTCTCGTCTTAACCTCGGGCTCTATGCTTTTTATGACAGCTTTCTTTTCAATGGCAATTTTTATCGCATCAATCTATGCGCTTGAAATTCTAAACCAAAACAAAACCCAATCTTAAAAATGCCCAAGTGCCCCCTTTGCGGCTTCACTTACCCCGATGGAGTAAATGTATGCCCCGACTGCAACATAAACCTGATTGATGAAAAACCTGAAATATGCATATATTGTGGCGCTGAAATTGAACCAGGGCTTTTATATTGCCCTGAATGCGGTAAAATTTTCACATTAAGAATTTTTGATCCCGAAGATGAAATTGAATGCGAGGAACACATAAATAGACCCGCCGTTGGAATCTGTGTGATTTGTGGTAAACCCGTGTGCGGTGAGTGCTCAATTGAAGTTGATGAAAAAATCTACTGCAAGGAAGGAAATCACAGACAATACGATGAGGACTGGGTCGTGGTTTATACAACGCAATATGAATATGAAGCGGAAATGCTCAAAGCAAACATAGAAAGCGCAGGTATCCCTTGCGTCGTCTTCTCAACAAAAGACCATTCATACTTCGTGACGGTCGGTTTCGGAATAGTGAAAATCCTCGTCCCGAAAAATCAAAAAGAAATCGCATTGAAAATTATTGAAGACCTACGCTATAGAGATGAAAACCTTTACGAATAAAGTAGGGTTGAGAAATTGAATAACTTAACAGTAAGGGTCATCGTCGCAATTTTCGGCATCCCATTCATACTTTTTGTGACCATTTTCGGGAAATACCTTTTCCTCGCCTTCGTCTTCATAATCTCTTCCCTTGCAACATTTGAATACTACACACTTGTTGAGAAGAAAAACTCCTCACCGATATTTTACATCGGTATTATCTCAATTTTCCTGATTGACTTGGCATTTTATGCGGGTAATCACGAACGAATCGTGACATTTTTAATTCTTGCTGTCTTGTTAACCGGACTCATAGAACTATTTAGAAAACCGTCATCTCAAAATTGGTCCTCCATCTCAAATCTTGCCACCGAGATATTCCCGATACTTTACATCGGATTATCACTTGGAACTTTGATTGGGTTGAGGGAATTAAAAAGCGAAAATTATCTTGAAAATGGAATTTTTATAATTTCAATCCTTGCGATAATTTGGATTTGTGATACCGCAGCGTATTTCATTGGGAAATCAATCGGCAAAAGAAAACTTTACGAAAGGGTGAGCCCAAAGAAAACCGTTGAAGGATTCATCGGCGGTTTAATCTTCGCATTGCTTTCCTCTTTCGGCGCAAAACTTTGGGTCCTGAAACAAATAAATCACCTTGACGCTTTTGTCATCGGTTTGATCGTCGGAATTTTCGGACAACTCGGTGATCTCATTGAATCCCTGATAAAAAGAGATGCACAGGTTAAGGACTCATCAAATTTAATCCCAGGTCACGGCGGTGTTTTTGACAGATTTGACAGTTTGATATATGTAGCTCCGCTTGTTTATCTTTATATGACGAATTTCAAATAAACCAATATAACACAAAGTGAGAAACGGAAAGAAAAAAATCCACATTTTAACGCTCGGTTGCCCCAAAAACCTTGTTGACTCCGAAATTTTAATGAGCAAGTTAAAAAATAAATTTCAAATCGCTGAGAAACCCGATAAAGCGAGTATAGTCATAATAAACACCTGCGGTTTTATTGAATCAGCAAAGCAAGAATCAATTGATAAAATTTTTGAGATGGTTGAATTAAAAGAGAAAGGCAAAGTTGAAAGCGTCTATGTGATGGGTTGCCTATCGGAAAGATACAAAAATGAGCTTGAAGATGAAATCCCTGAGGTAGATAAATTCTTTGGTGTTGAAAAGTTTGATGAGATACTTAACACTCTTGGAGTTGATCGTAAATATGAGCTACTTGGTGAAAGAGAACTTCTCACACCAAGACATTACGCATACCTTAAAATTTCCGAAGGATGCGATAACCCCTGTTCATTTTGCGCCATACCACTAATTCGTGGGAAACACATAAGCAGACCAATTGAAGAAATAATAAAAGAGGCAAAAAAACTCGCTTGGAAAGGCGTCAAAGAAATTATCATCATAGCACAGGATACAACCTATTACGGAATTGATATTTATGGAAAGAGAAAACTCCCCGAACTTTTAAACCAACTCTCGGAGATAGACGGAATTGAATGGATTCGCTTGATGTATACATTCCCTGCTAAATTCCCAATTGAAATTCTTGACATAATGGCTCAAAACCCAAAAATTTGCAAATACATTGATATCCCAATCCAACATATATCAGATAAAATTTTAAAGTCAATGAGACGCGGGATAACAAAAAGAAAAACAATTGAACTCCTTGAGAAAATAAGGGAAACGGTTCCAGAAGTAGCCATAAGGACGAGTTTGATAGTTGGTTATCCGGGTGAAACAGAAAAGGAATTTGAAGAGCTTCTTGACTTCGTTTACACTTTCAAATTTGATCGTCTTGGTGTCTTTACATATTCTCAAGAGGAGGGGACAAAAGCTTTTGAACTCGGTGACCCTGTTCCACCCGAAGAGAAAGAAAGAAGAATGGCATTGATAATGAACGCACAACATGATATAATCGTTGAAAAGAACGAAAAAATGATTGGAAGGAAAATCAAGGTTTTAATTGATAGAAAGGAAGGAGATTTTTACATAGGGCGAACGCAATGGGATGCCCCGGAGATTGACCTTGAGGTTTTGGTTGAAGGTAACGGGATCAAGATAGGAAACTTTTATGAGGTTGAAATTTACGATATTTTTGAGTATGATTTAATAGGCAAGGTCGCAACAGAAACAAAACCAGTTTAGATTTTGTTGAATTTTTTAGAACAAAAATTAATTTACCGATTTAAAATCGGGTGGAAAAAGATGAAAAAGTTAATTTTAATTTTGAGCGTTTTAATATGTGCGGTATCATTTGCGCAGGTTGAAACAAGCTTGCCGAGGAGCTATTCCGAACCGCAGTTTTATTTCAACGCCCTAAACTTCGCTGGTGACTTGAGCGAAAATGAAAGCAGAGTTGATCTCTATGTACAAGTACCGTATGAGTTCCTTCAATTTACAAAGGGAGACAATTATTACAGCGCAAAATATGAAGTAACAGTCAGCATATTCACACCCAAGGGAAAACTTGTAACTGAGAAGGGATGGACACACGAGGTAAAGACGAACAATTTCAACGAGACAATATCAAGAGCTTACTGGGATGTATCAAGTTCTTTTATAAAACTTCCGCTTGGCGATTACAAAATTTCAGTCCAAGTTATTGACCTTGATACGAAACGCGGTTTTAGGAAAGAAGGATTCGTAACAGTGCGTAACTTCACTAAGAATCCAATAACGATGAGCGATATCATGATGGTTTCATCCGTAAAAATTGAAAACGAGACGAAAACGATAATCCCAAACATTTCAAAGACGATCACATCTACAAATCAGAACTTTTACCTTTTCTTTGAGGTCTATAACAACACCGACAAAGACGATTCAATAAATATCACATACAAAATCAACCGCATAAAGAAAAAGAAGAAAATTGAATCCATAAATGTTTACTCCGGTGGAGCAACGGAATTCGTAAAACCGGGGAAAAATTCAATCATAGTTGAAGTTAAAAATCCGAACCTTGGTTTTGGAGATTACGTCATTTTCGTTGAAGCTCGGCTCAAATCAAACTCCGATAATTACTCCATCGCTCAAACGCCTTTCTTAGTTAGATGGCATGAATTCCCCGAGCTGATCTCCGACCTTGATAAAGCGATTGAACAACTTGTTTACATCGCTAAACCCGAGGAAATCAATTACATAAAGTCAGCGCAGGACGAAGCCGAAAAAGAAAGAAGATTCCTTGAATTTTGGCGCAAAAAGGACCCGACGCCTAACACTTTGAAAAATGAATTAATGGAAGAATACTACGGAAGAGTTAAGTATGCAAATGAGCATTTCAGTCACTACATTGAAGGATGGAAAACCGATATGGGAATGGTCTATATAATTTTCGGTCCCCCAAGCAGTGTTGATAGACATCCCTTTGACATTGACAGCAAACCATATGAGATATGGTATTACTATGAGATAAACAGAAGGTTCATCTTCCTTGATGAAACTGGATTTGGTGACTATCGTTTGATAACACCTCTTTGGGATGAATGGACGAAAAACATCTGGCGTTAATCAAAAAAATTCCACACAACGCCAAATCTCAAACTTCTATCTTGCATCGGATAAAACAATGCGGTCATGTATTTGACATTTGTCACATTTGCAAGGGTTAAAAATATAACCGCGTTCTTGATTCTCCCACTTAAAAATAAATCCAACACAGTAAATCTTTTTAACTTGATATCGCTTTCTGCGAAAATAAAATCACGATTGATAAATTTATACCCCCAAAATTCAGCTGATGATTTAAACCTTGCACCCGTTTTCAGATCAAGAGTTCTCGTCAATCTACCCTCAAAGTAAATTTCACCAGTCAGAAAATATCTTGGATAAGGTCTCGTTATTTTATTAAGCGAAACCGATTGTTTCAAATCAATCCCAAATTTCCAAATCTTAAAAATTGAATTAATTTGTAGAAATGTCCTGCGCAAGTTCGCTATGTAAAATGTTGAATCGTGAAAAATTATCCCATTTGAAATTGACCTGTTTTGAACCTTAAAGCTCAAAATCACACCTTTCGTTTCATATTCAGCGCTGATCTCATATATGCGATGCCTTTCGGCTTCGGAAAGACCGGTCACGCTTTGCTCAATCAAAGTTGGAACTCTGTATGAAAGCGAAAATCCACCCTTAAACTTGAAGTTTTTAAAATTGTTTCCAAACCCAGCGCCATAGTTTACAAGAAATTGCCCATTAACATCATCAACCTTAACGAAAAGAGAAGGTTTTAAACTTTGAAAGTTTCCTTCAAGTTCAAGAGACGAAGAGAAAAGAAAAATTTCTTTTCTGAACCCCGATGACGGAATAATAAGCCCATTTCTTTGTATCTCAAGACCAGCATTTAAATTAAAAAGCCGAACCTGCTTTGAAAAATTTAACTTAAAACCGTATAAAGATGAATTTCTTTCCACTGAAACACGCTTGGATAAAAATTCATCAGTTTGAAAGGTGTGGTAAACGATCAGCGATGCATTGAGAAGCGAATCAACCATGTAATTTGATACAAGTGTTAAGTCATTCCTTTCAATTGCAAGGTTTGCAACGCTATCAACAACAGGTGCGAGCCTCTCGTTATAAAGCGTTTCATCGCCAATGTTTGATGGATTTTGAACATAAATTCCACCGTTCAGGGCGGTCTTCGTCCTCGTATAAATGTTAAGAAGGGAAAAACTCATATTTCTAAGCGGTTTCCAAAAAACATTTCCGAAGATGTTCCAAGAATCGTATTGTGAGTTCAAAAATCTCCCAGCCGATGTCCCTCTTCTAAATCCAACCGCAAAATTTAAATCCCGTCGGAAATTGTGCGTAAAACTCCCATCGGTTACAATCAAGTCGTAAGCATCCTCAACATATCTTATCCTTGTGATTGGTCTGGGCGTGAATATATTCTTAAACGAAAAATTGACAACGCTTGAGCTTGCGTTTTGAAACATTGACGCATTGAAATCATCTATCAACTCAATAAGATAAACATTGTCAACAGGAACCATGTTAAGAAATTGATATGGATAAATGTAGCCGTTCAAGGTTCTCCCGTTAAGAAAAAATTGACAACCCCTCATATCCATAAAGTTGAAGTTGAGATTTACCGGTTTCCCATTCTCCCCGAGTTCATTTGAAAAAGCACCGAACTTCAATGTTAGAATATCAGTTGCAAACTTATAATCCATCATCTCAAAAAGCCCAAGGTTCAACTCCCGTCCCAAGCCGATCCTTCCGATAATAAATGTAGAGAAGAACTTCGTTGTGTCGGTTTTTGTTTGAGATATTAAACTTTGAGACAACAGAAGAAACATAAGGAATAAAACTTGCATTTTACAAAACTTTGTCGTTTATTATCTTTGAGAATGAATTTATGAAACGATGCAAAAATTTACAACGAGTTTAATTTGACAAAATGGATTTGAATTGTTTATATTAGGTTAAGGGAAGTTGTTCTTGAGAAAAAAAAGATTGAACACAAACAAAGGAAGATAAATTAAACCATGGAAGGCAACTTTTCTAATCGGGTTCAGGAAGTTATAAGGTTGAGTCGTGAAGAAGCATTACGACTTGGACACGACTACATAGGGACAGAGCATCTACTGCTTGGGATAATAAGAGAGGGTGAGGGTCTTGCGGTCAAGATACTTCGCAATCTCGGGTGTGATCTTTACAAGCTCAAAAAAGCGATTGAGGACACGGTTAGAACTCCCGGAGGGACGCTTGTCATGGGGAGTTTGCCATTGACAAAGCAAGCGGAAAAGGTTTTGAAGATAACTTATCTTGAGGCAAAGCTCTACAAGTCGGATGTGATTGGAACTGAACATCTCCTCCTTTCAATTTTAAGGGACGAGGACAATCTCGCATCCCAAATTTTGAGGCAATTTGGTATAACTTATGAAGCTGTGCGAAATGAACTTGACAATATATTGAGTGGGAAATCCAATGTCACGGAAAGGGCAAGATATGCTGAAACAACAAAGGCACAGGAACGCACGAAAACGCCTGTGCTTGACAATTTCAGCCGTGATTTGACGAAATTGGCTCTTGAAGGAAAACTTGACCCTGTGATAGGAAGGGACAAGGAAATAGAGAGAGTGGCGCAAATTTTAAGCAGAAGGAAGAAAAATAATCCCGTCTTAATAGGAGAACCCGGGGTTGGGAAAACAGCCATAGTTGAGGGACTTGCCCTTAGAATAGTTCAGAAAAAGGTTTCAAGGGTTTTACAGAACAAAAGAATTGTTCAACTTGATCTTGCTGCGCTTGTTGCGGGTACAAAATACAGGGGTCAATTTGAAGAAAGAGTTAAAGCGATTTTAAACGAGCTTGAAAAAGCAAGAGATGTAATTTTATTCATTGATGAGCTACATACAATTGTAGGAGCTGGTGGAGCTTCTGGCTCGCTTGATGCTTCAAATATGTTCAAACCCGCTCTCGCAAGAGGTGAACTTCAATGCATCGGCGCAACGACACTTGATGAATATAGACAATACATTGAAAAGGATGGGGCGCTTGAGAGAAGATTTCAAAAAGTTATGATTGATCCGCCAAGCGTTGAAGAAACAATCTACATCTTGATGAACATCAAAGACAGGTATGAAGAACATCACAATGTCAGATACACTGAAAAGGCAATTGAAGCAGCTGTTAGATTAAGTGACAGGTATATAACCGATAGATACTTGCCCGACAAGGCAATTGATGTCATGGACGAAGCCGGCGCAAGGGTTCATCTCTCACACATAGTTGTTCCAAAGGAAATAGTTGAGCTTGAAGAGGAGATTGAAAAAATCAGACAAATGAAAAATCAAGTTGTCAGGAATCAGGATTTTGAACAAGCTGCGAGATTGCGTGACCTTGAAAAGAAACTTTTAAGCGACCTTGAAATCGCAAAGAGAGAATGGGAAATAAAAGCGCAAAGCATGGTCTTTGAAGTCACCGAGGAAGACATAGCAGAAGTAGTTGCGATGATGACAGGAATACCTGTTAATAAGATAAGTCAATCTGAGTCCGAGAAGTTGATAAACATGGCTGAGGAATTGAAAAAACAAGTTGTAGGTCAGGATGAGGCAATTGATAAATTGACACGCGCCATAAGAAGAGCAAGAGCTGGTCTAAAGGACCCACGCAGACCCATTGGCTCTTTTATATTCCTTGGACCAACTGGGGTTGGAAAGACAGAACTCGCAAAAGCCCTTGCAAGATATCTTTTTGACACGGAAGATGCCTTGGTAAGAATTGATATGAGCGAATATATGGAAAAGTTTAATGTATCACGCTTAATAGGTGCTCCCCCAGGATATGTCGGCTATGAAGAAGGCGGACAGTTAACCGAAAAAGTCAGAAGAAAACCATATTCTGTTGTCTTGTTTGATGAAATTGAAAAAGCTCATCCAGATGTTTTCAACATATTGTTACAGGTCCTTGATGACGGACAATTGACGGACAGTTTGGGGAGAAGAGTTGACTTCAGGAACACGATCATAATAATGACATCAAACATTGGAACGAGAGATATAAAGGTTACTGGTGGAATTGGCTTTGGGATTGGGGAAACGCCAAAGGATAGATTTGAAGCGATGAAAGCTACGATTGAGGAAGCTGTAAAAAGGGTTTTCAGCCCCGAGTTCCTGAACAGAATTGATGAGATAATTATATTCAAACCTCTTGAGAAAGAACACATAATGCAAATCGTTGATATAGCGATTCAAGATATTTTGAAACGTCTTAAGACGATGAACATGACGCTTGAATTGACCCGAAGTGCGAAAGAATTTCTTGCTGAAAAGGGTTATGACCCTGCATTTGGTGCAAGACCTTTGAAGAGAGCAGTTCAAAAGTACCTTGAGGAGCCATTATCTGAAGAGATTTTAAAGGGTAAATTCGCCTCCGGAAGCGTCATAAAAGTTAAGTTATCCAAAAATCGCGATGAGCTCGTCTTCTACGATGCGAGCAAACAAAAAGGAGAGCCAGAAGAACTTGCGGAAGAGGAAAAATAAACTTTCCTAATTATGCAGTTTTCCCAAATTTCAACCGAACAGGTTTTAAACATCTTCAAGGAAACGGGGGCTTTACTTGAAGGTCACTTTTTATTGACTTCGGGGCTACACAGCCCCAAGTATTTTCAATGCGCAAAGGTTCTTCAATACCCTGAATATGCAGAACTCTTATGCAGGCAAATTTCAAGACACTTTTATACAAGTGAAGTTGAACTTGTGATTTCTCCAGCTGTGGGTGGGATAATTGTTGGATATGAAGTAGCAAGACAGCTTGAGGCAAGAAATATATTCGCTGAAAGGGAAAGTGGGGTTATGAAATTAAGACGGGGTTTTGAAATAAAACAAGGGGAAAGAGTTTTGGTCTGTGAAGATGTTGTTACAACTGGTGGAAGTGTTTTTGAGGTGATTGAACTTGTAAAAAACGCCGGTGGGAAATTGATCGGCGTCGGATGTATAGTTGACAGAAGCGGTGGTAAAATTGACTTCGGGACAAGATTCTCCGCTGTGATACGACTTGAAGTTCCATACTTCAAACCCGAAGAATGCCCACTCTGTAAAGAGGGTGTAGAACTTGTAAAACCAGGAAGCAGAGGAATTTATTAAAAAATCAACCTTATCCATGTCAGGGGAAAACCTCAAGGGAAATATGAAGCTTAAAAAACGGAATGTGATCTACCGTGGGAAAGTTTTTAACATAATAGTTGATGAGCTTGAATACTTTAAGTCAGGGAATCACACTATCCGTGAAGTCGTTGAGCACCCAGGTGGTGCTGTTATTTTAGGGATTCTCCCGGATGAGAAAATCATACTCATAAAACAGTACAGATATCCGATAGATAAATTCATATACGAGCTTCCAGCTGGAAAACTTGACCCCGGGGAGGACCCTAAAATTTGTGCGATAAGGGAGCTTGAGGAGGAAACAGGGTTTAAACCTGCTGAGATTGAGCTTTTAACCTACATTTATACAAGCCCTGGCTTTTGTAGCGAAAAACTTTACATTTATCTTGCCACAAATCTTCAAAAAGTTAAGCAAAACCTTGAAGAGGGGGAACTTATCTCAGTTGAATTTAAAACCATTGATGAAGCAATTGAAATGATCTTAAATGGTGAAATCGTTGACGCTAAATCAATAGTTGGGATAATGGTCGGTGAAAAAATTTTGAAAAGGAAATGGGCGAGGAGATAAAAAATGGAAATCGGCAATTTAATGTTGAAATGAAAAAATGCATCTTCAAAGGCTGTCAAGGGGAGCTTGAAGAGATAAGTTACTACGAACGGAACAACTGGATCACAGTTGAATATCAATGTAAGAAGTGCAAGAGAAAATTTACGGTGAAGATAGAAACATAAGAAGTGGGCGGTAGAGGATTTGAACCTCTGACCTCTTGCATGTCAAGCAAGCGCTCTAACCAGGCTGAGCTAACCGCCCAAAACTTGCATTATTAATATAAAAACTTGGGGCATAAAAATCAAATAAAAAGTTAATTTGACTTTCAATTTTGAAATCATTATATTTACATCGTGGACTTGTAATGTCCAAAATTAAGAGTTCAACTTAAAATGATAATATCAAAGACATTGGATTACGCAGTCAGGACATTGATATACCTTGGGAAACAACCCGAGGGAAAAACAATTTTTATGAAGGAAATCGCCGAGAATCAGAGGATACCATTGAGTTATCTGGCGAAAGTAATGAGACAGCTTGTAAAAGCAGGAATTGTGTGGTCAGAATTTGGACCAAATGGTGGTTATTCCCTTAAAAAGACACCATCGCAAATAACTCTAAAACAAGTTTATGAAGCTGTTGAGGGAGAAATAAAGATGATAGATTGTTTTGATAATCCAACTTATGCTTGCGTTTTCACATCTTGTTGTGGTCAAGCGGATATATGGCACGAGGTTGAAATGAAGCTTGTGAACATACTTGAAAGCATAACCATTCAAGATATAATTGCTCGGGATTGCACATACCCGACGAAACTTTTAAAAACAAAAATAAATAAACAGGAGAAAAAGCATGCCAACTCTTGAAGTAAGGGACTTGTATGTCAGCGTTGATGGTAAAGAAATTCTAAAGGGCTTGAATTTTTCAATCAATAAAGGCGAAGTTCATGCGTTGATGGGTCCGAACGGTTCAGGTAAAAGCACGCTTGCGTATACGATCATGGGACATCCGAAGTATAAAGTTGAGAAGGGAGATATAATTTTTGAAGGTAAAAGTATACTTGATCTTAAACCTGATGAACGTGCACGACTTGGGCTTTTTCTTGGGTTTCAATACCCTGTTGAAGTACCAGGTGTGACATTATTTAATTTCCTTTGGAAGGCAATCCAAGCGATAAATCAGGACTCCACTCTTCAAAGAAATTTAAATTTGCCAAAGTCGGTGATTGATTACAAAAAGGATATAATTGACAAAGTGAAAAGATTGAACATGAATGAGATTTTCATATATAGACCCATTGGTGTTGGTTTTTCAGGTGGAGAGAAGAAAAGGATGGAGATTCTGCAGATGGCTATGTTGAAACCGATAATCGCTTTTCTTGACGAGCCCGATTCGGGTCTTGATATTGATTCATTGAAGATCGTCGCCGATGTCGTTAATTCAACACGCAATCCAGACATTGGGATAGTTATGATAACGCATTATCAAAGAATTTTAAATTACATCCAACCAGATTTCGTTCATATAATGCTTGATGGCAAAATTGTAAAGTCGGGTGGTCCTGAAATAGTTGAAAAACTTGAACAGGAAGGTTATGCTTGGATAAGAGAAACCGCAGCAGAAGCTGCTGATTAAAAAATTAAAAAGGAGATGAACCAATGGCAGAAGTGAAAACACAAAAGCCAAAAATAGATCTTGATTACACCAGATATGACTTCAAAGACGAGGTCAAATATGTCTATCAATCTAAGCGTGGTTTAAGCAGAGAAGTTGTTGAGGAAATCTCGTACTGGAAAAATGAACCCGATTGGATGAGGAGATTCCGGTTGCATTCGCTTGAGGTATTTCTTAAGAAACCGATGCCAACCTGGGGTGCTGACCTCTCGGAGATAAATTTTGACGAATACATTTACTATATCAAGCCAACAGACAGAAAAGGCAAATCTTGGGATGAGGTTCCGGAGAATATAAGACAGACGTTTGAACGACTTGGCATACCTGAAGCGGAAAGGAAATTCTTAGCTGGTGTTGGAGCACAGTATGAGTCAGAGGTTGTCTATCACAGTTTGCGTGAGGATTTGCGGAAAAAGGGCGTTATTTTCACCGATATGGACACCGCTGTAAGAGAATACCCAGAAATTGTTAAAAAATACTTTGGAACGGTTGTCCCACCAGAAGATAACAAATTCGCAGCTCTTAACAGTGCTGTTTGGAGTGGTGGTAGTTTTGTATATGTTCCAAAGGGTGTTAAGGTTGATTTCCCGCTTCAGGCGTACTTTAGGATAAATGCGGAAAGCGTTGGACAATTTGAGAGGACATTGATCATTGCGGAGGAAGGTGCTGAAGTCCATTACATTGAAGGTTGCACCGCCCCAATCTATCGTGAAGATTCACTTCACAGTGCCGTTGTTGAAATAATCGCAATGCCCGGCTCACATGTGAGATATACAACTGTTCAGAATTGGTCAAAGAATGTCTATAATCTCGTTACGAAAAGGGCTGTGGCTTATGAGGGTGCTTTCGTTGAATGGGTTGATGGAAACCTCGGAAGCAAGACAACGATGAAATATCCATGTGTTTATCTTTTGGGCAAAGGCGCAAGAGCTGAGGTCTTATCAATCGCATATGCAGGTGCAGGTCAACATCAAGATACCGGAGCAAAGATAATACATGTTGCTCCCTACACCACAAGTAACATCGTTTCAAAATCAATCAGTAAGGATGGCGGAAGGACAAGCTATAGGGGTCTCGTAAAGGTTCAAAAAGGCGCCATTGGAGTTAAAGCAACGATCAAGTGCGATGCCTTAATGCTTGATGAATTTTCAAGGTCCGATACTTATCCGTATATGGAGATAGAAGAGGAACTCGTCAGCATCGGACACGAGGCAACAGTTGGCAAAATAAGCGAGGAACAATTATTCTATCTGATGAGCAGAGGTCTGACTGAAAGCGAAGCTTTAACTCTTGTCGTGCTTGGGTTCATTGAACCATTTGCGAAGGAATTACCGCTTGATTATGCAATTGAATTAAACAAACTTATAAAACTTGAAATGGAAGGAGCAATAGGTTAAAAAAATTTTGGAGGTGAAATAACGATGCCGTTTTTCATAGTTCAACATAAACACGAATCAAATAACTGCCCCGCCAGAAATCCAGAACTTGGACAGATGCTTCTAAAACATCTCTCATCGGCAAGAGATTATAAGGTTGAGATTAAATCGGAAGGGGTTATTGATGGCTCGCATAGGTTATTTTTGTTTGTTGAATCTGAAAGCAGAGAAAATGTTGAGAACTTCATGTTCCCATTTAAGCAATTTGGAGATGTTGAAATCTTCCAAGCCTCACTTTGTGAGTCCGTGGTTAATAGAGGCGGTTGTTAATTTTCAAAAATTCTCAAAAATTTTTTAATTTAAACACGAAAACTCAAGGATAAAGGAAAATGTCTGAAATAACACTGCCAAATTGTTTATCAACCGAAACCATAGATAAAATTTCACACACACGAAGTGAACCTGAATGGCTCATAGAAAAGAGAATCCAGGCGCTTGAAGTTTTTGACTCCCTTGACCTGCCAGAGTCAAAATACACGAAAATAAAAAGATTTAACCCGGAAATTTTAAACCCATTTGCGCAAGGGGAGACCTCCAAAGTTATGTTTAACATAGATAAACTTGACATCTTCATCCTTCAAGCAAACACATCAATAAGGTATAGAGTCTCCAAATCACTCTCAAATAAAATTGTTTTATTGCCCCTTGCCGACGCCTTAAAAGAATACGAAGAATTGATTCGTGAAAAAATTTTTTCAAGATTTAAGTTTGAGAAGAATAAATTCACGGCGCTTCATCTTGCGCTTTTAAACGCTGGCGTTTTCATCTATATCCCCGATGACATTGAACTTGACCAGCCAATTTACATAATAAATGAGGTGCAAACTGAGAATGCCGGCATATTTTCACATAATCTTATAATCGTTGGGAAAAACTCGCGCATTACGATAGTTGAAGAGAATCATTGTTGCCTTGGAGATGAATATGCCTTTGCCTCAAATGTGAGTGAAATTTTCAGTGGTGAGGGAAGCTATGTTAACTTCATAAGCATAAATAATCTCGCTTTTGGCATCTACAATTATATTGAAAGGATTTTTAACCCTGATAAGGATTCAAAAATTAACTTAATAAGCAATTGGCTCGGCGGTAAATATACAATAGCCAGGCATGAAGGAATACTTGAAAATCCTGGTTCTGAGTTTAGAGATATTCAAATTGCGTTCGCAGGCGGGAATCAACATTTTGATTTAACAAGTTATGCTCAGCATATAAGTCCATATACAAAGAGTAATGTAGTGATGAGAGGTGTAGCAAAGGACAAAGCGAGATTGGTTTTTTACGGTCTCGTTGACATTGAGAAAGATGCGCACGATTCTGACTCTTATTTAAGCGAGCATGCGATGCTTTTAAACCCCGGGGCTCGTGCAAACGCTATACCATCGCTTCAGATTAAAAATGCCAATGTGCGAGCAGGTCATGGGGCAACGGTTGGTCAAATTGATGAAGAACAAATTTTTTATCTTATGACCCGTGGATTAAATGAGAGCGAAGCAAGGAAAGCAATCGTTGAAGGTTTCCTATTACCCGCTTTTGATGAGATAAGAATTGACTTCGTACGCGAAAGGATTCAAACGATGATACATCAAAAATGGGATTCACAAAAATAAAACCGGAATCTTGAAAATGGATGACCTTCAAATGGAAATTTTACTTGATCACTACCAAAATCCGAGAAACTTCGGACATCTTGAAAATCCTGACATAGTCTATGAAGAGGGGAATCCCTCCTGTGGAGATCAGATAAGAATTGAAATTAAGCTTGAGGACAACAGAATAGCCGACATCAAATTCACTGGAAAAGGTTGCACCATAAGTCAAGCGTCCGCATCAATTTTGACTGAGATTGTCAAGGGCAAATCACTAGATGAAATCAAAAATTTCAGCAAAGAAGATATGTTAAATGCGCTTGGGATTCCGATAAGTCCGATAAGATTGAAATGCGCTCTTTTAGGGCTTAAGGTTTTAAAAGCAGGAATATACGGCATAAAAACCTGGCCTGGGGAAGAGGATTGAAAAACAAAAATTAAACCCACGATGACGATAACGGGTCAATTCATTGAAGTCGCAAGTGTTGATCAAATCAAAAACGGTGAATTAAAAGCTTTTGATGTGAATGGTGAATCAATAATTTTGATAAATTTGAACGGTCAATTTTATGCCTATAAAAATCAATGCTCCCATATGGAACTTGAATTAACCGATGCCGAGATTGAAGGTGAAATTTTAACTTGTCCGTGGCATGGGGCTCAGTTTGACATCAAGACGGGTGAGGTTGTGCGACTTCCGGCGTCAGAACCACTTGAAAAATACGAGATAAAAGTTGAAGACGGAAAAATTTTCATAAAAATTTAAAGGCATTTAACTATATGCGGGAACAAAACAATGAAATTTTAACGGCAAAAATTGACTTAGAAAAAATTAGAAGTGACTTCCCAATTTTAAAACGAATCGTGAACGGCAAACCTATAATTTACTTTGACAACGCAGCTACAACGCAAAGACCTCAGCAGGTAATTGACGCAGTTAAAAACTTTTACGAAAAGATGAACGCAAATATCCACAGAGCTGTACACACATTGAGTTACGAGGCAACGATTGCTTACGAAGAAGCACATAAAAAAGTGGCAAAGTTTATCAATGCGAAGTCATGGCGGGAAATAATTTTCACCAGAAACGCAACAGAAGCAGTAAATCTTGTGGCTTATGCCTGGGGATTGCAAAACTTGAACGAAGGGGATGAGATATTAGTTACGATAATGGAACATCATTCAAACATAGTCCCGTGGCAATTTTTAAAGAAGTTAAAGGGTATAAATCTTAAATTCGTTGATATAACCGATGAAGGTTATCTTAAAGTTGAAGAGTTTGAAAAGTTAATCACTGAGAAGACCAAACTTGTCGGTGTCGTTCATGCTTCAAATGTTCTCGGAACGATAAACCCAGTAAAGGAGATAACTCAAATTGCGAAATCAAAGGGTAGTTATGTTTTAATTGACGGGGCTCAGTCAACACCGCACATAAAAGTTGATGTTCAAGATATCGGTTGCGATTTCTTCGTCGCCTCCGGGCATAAGATGCTTGGTCCAACTGGAATTGGTTTTCTTTACGCAAGGCGTGAAATACTTGAAGAGATGAATCCATTTCTATACGGCGGAGATATGATAAGCACTGTGACAATTGAAGGAGCAACTTGGAATGAACTACCCTGGAAATTTGAAGCCGGGACGCCAAATGTCGCCGGTGGGATTGGACTTGGAGCAGCAATTGATTACCTGCAAAATATCGGGATGAATAAAGTTTTTGAGCATGAAAAGGAACTTTTAAATTATGCTTTTGAGAAGATGACGGAAATTCCAGACATTGAAATTTACGGTCCGAGGAAAGACCGCCTTGGCGTGATTTCGTTCAACATCAAAGGAATTCATCCCCACGATGTAGCCGGGGTCCTTGACCAGGATGGCATTGCTGTAAGATCGGGAAATCACTGTACCCAACCACTTCTTGCGCGCCTTGGCGTTGAAAATACAGTCAGGGCAAGTTTTTACATCTATAACACATTTGATGAAATTGATAAATTCATTGAGGCATTGAAGAAAGCAGTTAAAATTTTCAAAAGATAGAAAATTAAAAAATGGCGATTCGTTTCCCGATTTACCTTGACAATCACGCCACGACTCCCATTGATCCGAGAGTACTTGATGCGATGCTTCCATATTTTACGGAGAAATTTGGCAATTCAGCAAGTCGTCAGCATCAATTTGGATGGGAAGCTGAATCTGGGGTTGAACTCGCCAGAAAACAAGTCGCCGAACTTATAAACGCCAACCCAAAGGAAATTATCTTCACAAGCGGAGCCACGGAATCAATAAATCTCGCCTTGAAAGGTATTGCCCTTGCTTACTCAGAAAAAGGAAAACACATAATAACGACTCAGATAGAACATAAAGCCGTCCTTGACACCTGTAAACGACTTGAAAAGTGGGGATTTAAAGTTGATTATGTTCAAGTTGATAAATACGGTCTTGTTGACCCGGATGAAATCAAAAAAAGAATCACAAAGGAAACAATCCTTGTCAGTGTAATGTTCGCAAATAATGAGATTGGGACAATTGAACCGATAGAAGAAATTGGCAAGATTTGCGCCGAGATGAATGTCTTATTCCATACAGATGCTGCGCAAGCTTTGGGCAAAATCCCGATTGATGTGCAAAGGATGAACATTGACCTTATGTCAATGTCAGCTCATAAACTTTACGGTCCAAAAGGCGTTGGTGCTCTTTTCATAAAAAAGAAAATGCCTAAGATAAAAATTGTCCCGATAATTGATGGTGGCGGTCACGAGAACGGATTAAGGTCTGGAACACTCAATGTCCCAGGGATAGTTGGCTTCGGGAAAGCTTGTGAGATAGCGAAAAATGAAATGATGGAGGAATCAGAAAGATTAAAGAAACTTCGCGATAAACTTCAAGATGGAATAATGAGCCAGATTGAGGATGTCTATTTAAACGGTCATCCTGAGAGAAGATTGCCAAACAATTTAAACTTGAGCTTTGACGGGGTCGAAAGCGAAGCGATAATGATGGGAATGAAGGAGATCGCAGTTTCAAGTGGTTCAGCTTGTTCATCAGCAAGCGTTGAGAAATCGCATGTGCTTAAAGCGATCGGATTAAACGACGATTTGATAGCCGGTGCGATAAGATTTGGGCTTGGAAGATTTAATACAGAAGAGGAAATTGACTACGCAATAAATCGCGTTGTTGAGGTTGTAAATAACTTGCGAAATATATCCCCAAGATATAAATTGAAAAAAGAAGCGACGAAAATTTAAAAATAAAAGCCCACGGGAAATGAAGGAGTTAAAAGTTTTGCAGGATAACTGGCAAGATTTTCTGAAATTTATGAAAAACCATTATCCACTCTATCACCTTTCAAATGTCTTTGTCAGGGACATTGAATATGCGATAATTGACTATTTTTTGAACAAGGGGACCAAGTTAAGCTTTTCCGAGGCGGAGTATTTGGCACAAAAATTTGCGGAGTTTATGGCTGAAAAAGGGATTTTCAAACCGATCAAAAATGAGTACAACCGCGTTTGGACGCTAAATTACCCGGAGTTTAAGAAACCAAGTGTTCAAAAAACAGGTGAAACAAAAACTTAACAAAGGAGGATTAAATGAGTCAGATCAATCAAGAGCAAATTGAGAAGATTAAAATTACAGATAGAGCAGCTAAAGAGATAAAGCAAATAATCGCTGATAACGATATACCAAATGAATACGCATTAAGGGTCGGAGTGAAAGCAGGCGGATGTTCTGGCTTTTCATATGTTTTGATATTTGACACCGTCAAAGAAAACGACATCATATTTGAATCAAATGGCATCAGGGTTGTAATTGACCCGAAAAGCTTATTTTATCTTGAAGGGACTGAGCTTGACTTTGTTGATAGTTTAATGGGTCGCGGTTTTGTGTTCCATAATCCAAATGCTACGAGAAGTTGTGGTTGCGGTGGTTCATTCTCTGTTTGATGTTTTAAAATCAAAAATTTTAAACCCATGGTTACAAGAAGACAATTTTTGAAAGGCGTTGGTTTGTCTTTACTTTCAATTCCGTTTACAAAATTTTCAAATCTTTTTTCACAAACAAAACAAAAAAAGGAGGTTCGGATGCCTTACGAAGCAAAAAACTTTGATCACCTTCTTGGGACGCCTGGATTTAGCGACCAGTTGCTTAAAAATCACTTCACACTTTATCAAGGTTATGTGACGAATACGAATAAGCTTGCAGATATACTTGACCAGATGTTAAAGGAAGGTAAAACTGGAACACCTGAATATGCTGAGTTGAAAAGAAGATTCGGCTGGGAATTTAACGGGATGCGTCTTCATGAATACTACTTCGGGAACATGATCAAAGGCGGGAAAGAACTCGATAAGGGCTCGGCGTTTTATAAAAAATTGACGGATGATTTCGGTTCATACGAAAACTGGGAAAAGGATTTCAAATCAACCGGGACGATGAGGGGAATCGGTTGGGTCGTCCTTTATCTTGACCCGATAGCGAATAGATTATTTAACACTTGGATAAACGAGCATGACCTCGGGCATCTGGCTGGATCAATTCCACTTCTTATCATGGATGTCTTTGAACACGCATATATGATTGACTATGGTCTGAAGAAGGCAGATTACATTGAGGCATTTTTCAAGGCGATTGACTGGAGCGTTGTCGTTAACAGATTCAACAACGCGCCAAAGGTAACTTTATAAAAAAAATTAACGGGAGCACCTTATTTGCTCCCGTTCTTGTCTTTAAATGGGGAAAATTGATATCTGCCTTGTTGAAGTTGGTAAAGTAGATGAACAAACGATAGAAATAATTGAAAGAAATTTTCCGATCTATTTCAATTGGAACATAAAAGAAATCTTTAAACTTCCCATCCCCGCTCAAAGTTTTAACCCGAAACGAAAACAATTTCATTCCTCAACGATAATTTTATTTATATCAAACTCACTTTCAAAAAAGCCGTGTAAATTTGTGATATCAGTTACTGAGGTTGATCTATATGTTGAGGGCTTGAATTTCGTTTTTGGCGAGGCAAGACCAGATCTTGGCGTTTGCATAATCTCAACCTACCGGCTAAAACCCGAATATTACGGCGAAAGTAAAGATTTGAAAATTTTTGAAAGAAGAGTTTTAACTGAAGCTGTCCACGAAATTGGGCATTTGCTAAATTTAAAACATTGCAAGGATCCAAATTGCGTGATGTTTTTCTCAAATTCTATATTTGATACTGATAGGAAAGGTTTCTTATTTTGTGATAGATGCAAAATTAAAATAACCGAGATCAAATGAGCTACATTCACAAAAAACATTTCACGCTTGAATCAGCAAGAGAACTTCTTGAACAGATAAAGCCACTTGTCGCACGCTTAATTGAACTAAAGAAAGATCTTGACGCTAAAGGATACGATATTTACAGACATAGATATTTTTCCGGCGGTCCAAATGGGTTAAAAAATTACCCTCCAGAACTTGAGGAACTTGTAGCGATAATTGAAAGGATTGAATCACTCGGAGCACTCGTCAAAGGAATTGACCGAGGTCTTATAGATTTTCCATACATAAGGGAAAATGGACAAGAGGTTTATCTTTGCTGGATGTTTGGAGAGGATGACATCCAATACTGGCACACAATTAGCGATGGTTTTATGGGTAGAAGACCGCTTGACGAGATTTAACCGCCTTTAACTACCCTCTCAAGCCATAATTTTGCCTCAACCGATTCGGGTTTAATCCTTAAAGCTTCCTCAAAATAAAACTTCGCTTTATCCCTTTTGCTATGCTTAAACTCATAAATTCCCCGATTCAAAATCATCTTGACGATCAAATTTAAAAGCTTATCAAAATACTTATTATAAATCCTCCCCCTGACTTCAAACCCAGCAAAATTATAATCTTTGTAATCGTCATCTTTATAAAGCGCAAACATAAAACCTTCGGGAACTCTATTGTACTTCCTCCCTATCTCTGGTTCAATTTCAATCCCAACATAAACAGGTCTTTCTTCTATGTTTTTGTCAATAAAACTATTGATCATCTTAATGAATTTTTCTTCAATCACCATAGGATCATAAGGAAGGTTGTGTTCAAACTTATAAAGCTCAATAAGAAATGAATTAACCTCTTCACTTGACTTCTGAATTAACCACGGATAATTTTTTTCAAGTTGTTTGATATACCACGAACGACGGAGAAGTTCCTTATCAATTATAACGACATCTTTTCTTATACCTTCAACAAGTTGAAAGTAAAAAGCAGGTGAGACGAAATAATCCCACTGATATGAAATTACGATTGCGTTTCTTTTGACATTGTTTAAAATATTGAGCGTATATTTTTCCGGGAGGAAATTTTCGGATTTATTTACTTTTTTAAAGTTAAATCCAATGGTTGAGACTATGCAGACAATCCCAAAAGCAACGACAAACAATTTTGGAATCCGGCTTGGTAGATATGTCATACCGTGAAAAATCCACACCGCAAGAATAAAATATGACACAAGAAAATATGCATCTATATCGTGTATATCATAATTTGAGGAAATTAGAACGCAAGTGATAAAAGCGATTATCGTAAATCGGGATATTTTTTTGTCAAACTTTAAAATTTTCACGACCCCGATTAAAGCGAATAAAATTGAAAAATATCCGAAGTTTTCCGGAAGAGTTGAAACATAATATGAAATCTGGCTCATCATGACCTCAAAAGAAGAGAAAGCCCAAACACGATATTGTTTACCAGTGATATGGTTTAAAAAATTTTCAAGTGTTGACGGGTCACCCCAATTCAAGAAAGAGCCAGATTTAGCTCTTATAGGCAGATAAACAAAGAGGTGTTAAACCGATTAAGAAAAGAACAAGGGAAAAAAGGGAAATTTTAAAGTTTAGTTCCCTGCAAAATTCAGAGATGAAAATATATATCACAGATGGGATGAGGAAAATTATCGTGAGATGATTTGTAAACGAAAGACCGAGCAGGAAGCTAAAAAAGAAGAAATATCGCAAGCTACCAGTTGATCTAAATTTAAAAAGGGAGTAAAGTATCAGGGAAATCAGTAAAGATTGGAAAGAATAAACCTCAAAAGAAAGTGCTTGTTCCCAGAAAAATAAACTAAAAGAAAGAGCAAGGGATGTCAATGAAGCGAAAAGTTTTGGGTCTTTTGCTTTTTTACCTGCGATTGAAATTAGAAATTTTGCGAAGAAGAAAATGGCAAGCGAAGAAGATAGGGCTGAAAACAAGTTCGCCTTTGAAATTACACGCAAAGGCAAAGGAAGAAGTAAAAAAACGCGAGAAATAAATGTAAAGAGAGGATAACCCGTTGGATGCGCTATGCCAAGTGTAAATGAAACCGCAGTTAATTCACCAGAATCTATGAAATCAACCGATGGACTCAATGTATAAAGATAGACAAGAAAAGACACAAGCGCTGGAAAAAGTGAATAACTTTCAGCTTTAAGTTTTTCAATCATAGCAAAGCAAGTTTTCGCAGGGTTTTAAGGTTCATCAGATCAAATCTATCATCATTCCCTTTTGGTGTTTCTATTATTTTCGGTATCCCAGCGAAAATCGGGTTTCGCATTATGTAAGCAAAAGCTTCCTTTCCAATAAATCCCTTACCTATGTGATAATGTCTATCAACGCGAGAATTAAATTCACGCATTGAATCGTTGAGATGAAAAACCTTTATTTTTTCAATTCCAATTATAGCGTCAAACTCCGAAAAAGTTTTTTCACATCCTTTTTCGCTTCTGATGTCATAACCGGCTGAAAATATATGACATGTATCAATACAAACCCCGACTCTTTTTTTATCTTCAACAAGTTCAATTATCTTTCCTATCTGCTCAAACCTATATCCAATTCCAGAACCCTGACCTGCGGTTACCTCAATTACACTTAATGTTTTGAAACCTTTTGTTTTTTCGTGGATTATGTTAAGTGATTCAGCGGTCAACTTGATTCCATAGTCAAGTCCCTTCCCAAGATGTGCACCCGGATGAAAAACAAAATAATCTGCTCCTATATTTTCACATCGCTTCAACTCATCAATAAAAGCGACCCTTGACTTATTCAGAACTTCCCTATCAGCTGAACACAAATTTATTAAATACGAACTATGCACGATGACAGGGTGAATATCGGCTCTTTTCAATTCAACTTTAAATTTTTCTATCTCGCCCTTTGTAAATTTCCGTGCTTTCCATTGCGCGTTGCTTTTTACGAAAATCTGCATCGTTTCACAGCCAATGCCCGTAGCTCTTGATACCGATTTATAAAGACCACCCAAAATTGAAACATGCGCACCGATGTTCAATCTTCGCCTTTCCATCAGCCCCTTTTAAGTATGAAATAAAGTCCAAGGATTATCAATAAAATTGGCCATAATTTTTCCGTTTTTTCCCAAAGCTCAAACGAGTATATGACCCCGAGATTTGTAAGAAGAAACAAAACACCGATACCCGTTAAGGTAATGGCTGGCAATAGTAAAGCTATATCCCGTGGACGATTCACAAAAGCCATTAAAAACGACAAACCGACTGTAATTAAGACAACTGGCCAGAAGAAATGAACCTCTGGGTTTAGAAGACCGGATGAGTCAATGAAAAGGTAAATCCCGAAGAAGAACCAAATTGAACCCCAAAAGACCTTCCTGTTTGAGTCAAGACCAAATCCCATATAACCCAAGTATGCACCATAGATTACGAGGACCACCGATATGATCTTTTTCCAGCCAAGAGTTAAAATGCCAAATTTATTCAAAAGTAAAGTTAGCCCAATGATTACGAAAGCAATTCCAAGCCAAAGTTTATTTTTGTGAGAATTCATATGCATCGTTCATTATTTTTTCGCTAAAATAGTTTTACTTAACAAATCGGAAAAAGTTTCACGACTGCGTATAAGATAATAATTTTCCCCATCAATTAGAATTTCTGCGGGTCTTAATCTTGAATTGTAATTTGAACTTGCCACAAAGCCATATGCACCTGATGTCAAGACAGCGAGATAATCACCTCTTGAAACTTTGTTAATTTTTCTATCCTTGGCTATAAAATCGCTCGTTTCACATACCGGTCCAACGATATCGGCTGTTTCAATCTCGGTTGATTTGATCTCAACAGGAACAATTTGATGATAAGCACCGTAAAGAACTGGTCTTATAAGCTCGGTCATGGCAATGTCAGTGATAATGAAATTTTTATCTCTGTTTTTCTTTTTATAAAGGACCTTCCCGACAAGAATACCTGCATTTGCAATGATAAATCTTCCCGGTTCAAACATTATCTCACAACCCAAACTTTCAAGCAATGGCAGGACTTCCTTGCTAAATTCGTTAAGATTTAACTCACGGTCTTCATCATTTTCAAGTGGCAATTTTTCGTACTTCAAGGCATTTTTATATTTCACACCAATCCCACCACCAAAATCAATATGCGAAATTTTTATTCCTTCTTTTTCCAATTTTTCAATATATCTCAAAATAAACTTTGCCGTCTCAATAAACGGCTCAACATCTGTGATTTGTGAACCAATATGAGTGTGAATACCTATAACTTCAATCCAAGGCATCTTACCTGCCTTTTTAAACACATCAATTGCTTCGTCTGGGTTGATTCCGAACTTACTTGTTTTAATTCCAGTTGAGATATACGGATGTGTCCTTGCATCAATGTCAGGATTGATACGTATTAAAAGCCTAACCTTTTTATTTAAATTTTCCGCTAATTTCGCGATGATGTAAATTTCTTCTTCATTTTCAACATTAAGCGAGAAGACATCATTTTCAATCGCAAATTTTATTTCTTCGTCATATTTTCCCACCCCAGCAAAGGATATATCAGAAGGTTTAAAGCCCGATTTCAAAGCGATGTATATTTCACCCGCTGAGACAGTATCAGCGCCAGCGCCAAGGTCCTTCAAAATTTTTAAAATTTCTGGGTTTGAATTTGCCTTCAATGCATAAAGGATTTTGTGACCACGAAGAGATTCTTTCAATAAATTGAAATTTTCAATTACCTGCGCTTTGCTGTAGATATAAATTGGCGTTTGGAATTCCTCAACGATCTTTCTAATTGGAACATTTTCACAGTAAAGTTCATCTACTTTGTAATAAAAGTGCATTTTGGAATTTCCTTTTTTAAAAAATTACTTTTCCGGGTTGAATTTTTCAATGAAAATTTTGCGAAAAAGGTCTGAAAATAAAAAAGGACGCCACGAGGGCGTCCCTAAAACTTAACGGAATAAAATCTCACTTCAAAAGACCCAGACGGCGATATTTTTCAACATATTTTTCGTAAAGCTTAACCTGCCTATTACTTAAATCAACTTTTTTACCTTGGATGAACTCATACACGACTTGCGTTGAAATTTCAAGCGGGTCACCAGTAGTAACGATTAAAGTTGCATCTTTACCTGGTTCAATTGAACCCACTTTATCAGCAACGCCAAGTATTTCAGCGGGGTAAATTGTGATGGCTTTTAATGCCTCTTCCCTTGGAAGACCAAACGCAACACAAGTCCCAGCTTGATATGGGAGATTCCTTTCATTGTAATAACCACCTTCTCCACCTATACAGAACTTAACACCGGCTTTATAAAGTTTATAAGCCACGGTGAATGGCTCATCATAATCAGAATATCTTCTTGAGGGGAGGCGGTGAATGTTCGTTAAGATTACAGGGATGCCTTTATTTTTCAACACATCAGCCACCTTCCAAGAGTCAGCACCACCAACGATTACGATTTTAAGCCCTTCACTTTCAGCCCATTCAATTGCCGATAAAATTTCCTTTGAAGAATTCGCATGAATGAAAACAGGAACTTTACCTTCAAGAACGGGAATCATCGCCTCATACTTTAAATCAGTATCGTGATATGGAACTCCTTTTTGAATTTCTGATTCTTTTGCTTTCTTATAAGCCCTTGCTTTTTGGAATGTCTCCCTGATAAGATTAAGACGTGTTTCAACTTCCTTTTTCAATTCTTCGGGGCTTCTCCTCACAAACATAAATCCTCTAGATGGCAAAGTCATCCTCGGCCAATAAATATGAAGACCAACGGGTGCTTTAAGCGTCATTTCTTCCCAAGTCCAGCCATCAAGCATCATCAAAGCCGATTGCCCAGCTATAAGCTCACCAGTTGGAACTACAAGAGCCATTGTTATACCATTTGACCTTGTTACTGGCGGATGTTCGCTATCGGGATTAAAGGCAATCTCAGCTCTTACATTTGGATTCACAAGCCCAACTTCTGTGACATCACGCGTTGCTCTTACAGCGCCTATCTCTATTAAACCAATAGTCGTGAAAGCATTTATAAGTCCAGGGTAAATGTGCTTCCCTTTCACATCTATAACCTCGGCATCCTTTGGTATGTTAATTTCTCTCCCGACGGCGACAATTTTCCCTTTGTCAAATAAAACAACACCATTCTCTATTGTTCCTTTCGTTACCGTATGGATAGTTCCACCAACCAATGCAATCGGCTTTTCCTGCGGTTTCCCCGGGATTATATCCGAAGAAAACACGGGCAATGTAAACAGAACGATCAAAACCAAAACGATCATTTTACCTTTCATTTTTAAACCTCCCTTTTATTGTGTTGCAAATTGTGGTTGCTGTCTAACTGATTGCTTAACTTCAAAAATTTTCTGAATGATGAAGTTCCTCATCTTTTTGATCTCTTCACGCATCTTTAAGTCCTCATTCCTATCAAAGTATTTTCTCCCTTCAATCCATGTCTGTTCACAAATTGAATAGGTTGAAAGTGGATTTCCACTCCAAATTACGAAGTCAGCTTGCTTACCGGGTTCAAGCGAGCCAACATATTTATCAATTTTCAATTGTCTTGCGGGATTTATAGTGACAAGTTTTAATGCTTCTTCCTCTGACAAACCACCATATTTGATCGCTTTAGCCGCTTCAGTGTTAAGACGTCTTGCAAGTTCATCGCTGTCCGAGTTAAATGATGTCACAACCCCAACTTTTTCCATAAGTGCTCCGTTGTGGGGTATGGCATCATAAACTTCAAACTTATAAGCCCACCAATCGCTAAATGTTGAAGCACCTGCACCGTGCTTTGAAATCACCTCTGCAATTTTATATCCCTCAAGAACATGCTGAAGCGTTGCGATCCTGAAGCCGAAATCTTCGGCAACTCTTAACAGCATCAAAATCTCATCTTGTCTATATGAATGAGCGTGAACAAGCCGTTTACCTTTCAAAATTTCAAGCAAAGCTTCAAGTTGAAGGTCTCTCCTTGGTGGGATTAAAATCTTCTTCTTGCTTTCAGCATTATATATCTCCCACGCTTTTTCATAGTCAAGAGCTGCTTTGAAAGCGTCTCGTATAATTTGCTCAACTCCCATACGCGTCTGCGGATATCTCGTTGTGTATCTGTCACCCCAGTTGCTTTGTTTGACATTTTCACCAAGGGCAAATTTTATCCCAGGCGGAGCTTCTCTGAAGATCAATTCGTCAGGAAGTGAGCCCCACTTATATTTTATAACGGCATTTTGTCCTCCGATCGGATTAGCTGAACCATGGAGCAAATTAGCGCAGGTAACTCCACCTGCAAGTTGCCTATAAATGTTTATGTCATCGCTATTTATAACATCTTGAATTCTTACTTCTGCAGTGATAGCCTGAGTTGACTCATTTACACCACCTGTTATAGCTGTATGAGAGTGTGCATCAACAATTCCAGGAGTTACATGTTTCCCGGTTGCATCAATGATAAGAGCTCCTTTGGGTGCTTGGAGATTTTTTCCGATTTTCTCTATAATTCCACGACGAATCAGCATATCAGCATTTTCAAGCTTTCCAGCGTTTGAACATGTCCAAATAGTTGCGTTTTTGATCAAAATGTATTCGGGTTGTTCTGGTAATTTTTTGAAGCCAAATTCACCATCGGGATATGTAATTTCCAGCGGTTCAAATTTAACTTTTCTGACTCCCCTTTGCTGTTCTTCTTTTGGTTCCCCAATTCTGACAGCGGTAAATTTTAACCTACTCCCATCAAGGATTTCCGCGTAACCTTCAATTTTATCCTTTCTGACAAATGCAGAAACCCTGACAATTCCATTTATTCCAACAGAATCACCATTGAAAGCAAGTGTTAAGTTATTATCAAACAAGCTCGCCCTTATAAGCCCTGTTGATTTATCTCCTTTTTTGATACGACCTCTCAAATTTTTCAACTGTCCCGAAATACTCAATCTCAGGGTATCATCATTTAATTGAACCTTCCACTCACCACGCGGGTCAAACTCCGGCATTCCTTCCACATCGTATTTTTCCCCATCAATCCAAATCTGAAAGATTTTAGCGCCATCTTGAAAAACACTCTTATTAACTATCATAAAGTTAGCCATCTTTCCAACTTCAAGAGTTCCAAGCAGTTTTTCCATTCCAAGTAGTTTCGCTGGCGTCACAGTTAAAGCTGAAAGCGCCACATCTTCAGGTAATCCTCTTTCAATCGCTTCACGAACTTTTTGCAAAAATTCACCCACATTTTCAAGCTGATATGTTGTAAAAGCGAAAGTTACACCTGCTTCGCTTAATCTCTTTGGATTTTCAGGCGCATTATACCAGTGCTTCAAAGTTCTAAGGTCAATCTCATCAGCATCATCTGGATTTTCAATATCAGGTGGCTTTGGGAAATTAACAGGAAGTATAACCGGGAACCCAGCATTTTTAATTGCATCAACTCTACGATACTCATAACCGCTTCCAACGATCCAAGCATTAAGAGAAAATTCCTTCGCTATTTTAACACATCTCAAAAAGTCAAGTTCATCGGATGTTTCAAAGGTCACTGGTTCACCTTTCAGCGTGCTTTGAAGCGCCGAAAGAGAAGAATTTGCCTCGGGTCTTTGAAGTGAAGGATTTTTTGAAAAAGCATCCCAAGCCGAAGCATACCATTGCGCATCAAGAAATGTTTGACGAATTAAAGCGATGTTGCCCATTAAAGAATTCGGATAAACATCCCTTCCAAATCCCCTAATAAAACCAATATGCTGTGCTACCTCTGGCTTGACAACTACATCATTTGGGTCTTTCCCATCAGCAAGTGTGACAAGAACGCTTTTCCCTTTGAAAATACCTTCTCTCGGGACGGATAAAACTATCGCGAAACCTTGCGATCTTAATTTTTCAGCTTCTTTTGGATCGGGTGTAAATTCATTGACTGCAAGTTTATCAGAAAAAACATTCGGATTCCAATTAGTTGCACCTTTTTTCTTTGTCTCAACTTGCTGAGGAGCTTGACCCATTCCCATTTGTTGACGCCGAGGTTCAGGTTTCGGCAGACCATAATTTGTGTAAAGGTCAATAAAAGCGGGATAGATAACTTTCCCGGAAAGATCAATTACACTGGCATCACTTGGAATTGTAACATTTGCTCCGACCGCTTCAATTACACCATCTCTTACAATAAGCGTTCCTTTTTCAATGATTTTACCCGGGGCTTGAACTATTCTTGCATTGATGAAGGCATAAACCTTTGGGGCGTTTTCCCGCAAGCCCTCAACTGGCTTTGTTTTTTGCTGAGCAAATAAAACCTGGATAACGCAGATCAAAAAAATTAATGGGAGAAGTTTTCTCATAGCTTTTTTACGATTTTTTTCTTTTTAGTCGCTTTCCTTTCAAAAATTGTTTCAAAAATAAAAAGCGGTGAGGGGTGGGGGAGGAACCCGCTCACCGCAGGGGGTAACCCTGGGCGGGGATAACCCAGGGTGTGGGGAAAACTTCATCTACAATATAAACAAATGCCCAACAAATAACAAAACTAACTACTTACCTTCATCTCTTCAAGTTTCCTTTTCAAAATCTCATTTACAAGCTTCGGGTTTGCTTTGCCTTTTGTCAGCTTCATAACTTCACCAACGAAGTATCCGAACAATTTATCCTTACCAGCGAGGTATCTTTCAACGTTTTCCTTGTTTTGCTCAAGAACTTTAAGAACCGCTTCCGTTATAAAATCTTCATCGCTAATTTGCATAAGACCCTGTCTCTCTATCACTGATATTGGCTCTTCCCCTGTATGTGAAATTTGCTCAAGAACCTTCTTTGCTGTTGCCTGATTAATTTTACCTTCGTTAACAAGATTTATCAATTGCGCCAAAAATCTTGGCTCAACTTTAAATTCAGTTATATCAATTTGCCTTTCGTTTAAAATTTTCAAGACCTCAACCATTATCCAATTACTTGCGGACTTAAAATCATTTGTAAACTTAACACACTCCTCATAGTAATTAGCAAGCTCTTTTGAGGATGTTAAAACTTCAGCATCGTATTTTGGAAGACCATACTGTCTAATGAATCTATCTCTCCTTTGCTCAGGCAATTCAGGGATTGTTTTCCTTATTTTCTCAACCCACTCCTCAGAAACCACAACCGGCACAAGGTCAGGTTCGGGGAAATATCTGTAATCGTGTGCTTCTTCCTTTGACCTCATCGGTCTGACAACACCTGCTGAAGCGTCCCAAAGGAGCGTCTCTTGAATTATTGTTCCCCCGCTTTCAAGGATTTGAATCTGTCTGTTAATTTCATATTCAAGCGCTTTCTCAACATTTTTTATTGAGTTCATATTTTTCACTTCTGTTTTCGTTCCAAGTTTCGTCTCACCTTTTAACCTAACAGAAACATTTGCATCACATCTGAGCGAACCTTCTTCCATGTTTCCGTCGCAAATATCAAGGTATTGAACTAACTGTCTGATTTTAGCCAAGTAAAGCGCAGCTTCTTGTGGTGTTCTTATGTCTGGTTCAGTAACAATTTCAAGTAATGGAACACCGCATCTATTAATATCAATTAATGTGTCAATATCTTGATCGTGGATGGATTTACCAGCGTCCTCTTCCATATGGATTCGCTTCAATCTAATTTTTTTCTTTACTCCTTCTTTAAGTTCAATCTCAACATAACCGTCATAACAGATTGGATCCTCATACTGTGAAATCTGATAACCCTTGGGTAGGTCGGGATAAAAGTAATTTTTCCGTGCGAAAATGGAGTAACGCCGTATTTTACAATTTGTAGCAAGCCCAAGTTTAACGGCAAATTCAACGACTTTTTTATTTAAAACAGGCAAAGTTCCTGGCATTCCTAAACAAATGGGACAAACATTCGTGTTCGGGGGGAGTCCAAACTTGGTTGAGCAACTGCAAAAAGCTTTTGAACTTGTTAATAATTGTGCATGTACTTCAAGCCCAATCACAGCTTCATATTTATCTGAAAGCATAGTGAAAAATTGGCTTTTTTCTTAAGATAAGAAAAAGGTTTATGAAATTCAATCACAAGGTGGGATTTAAAAATAAAAAACCCGGCAGCGACCTACTCTCCCGGTCGCTCGCGCGACCAGTACCATCGGCGCTGGAGGGCTTAACTTCCGTGTTCGGAATGGGAACGGGTGTTTCCCCTCCGCAATAGCCACCGGGTCAGCAAACTCATGAAAATTGGGAGGGTGAAACCACTGGAGAAGAATACAAGCGAAATCTGTGAGCGGTAAAATTAATTTGGCTAAGTCGCACGGCCGATTAGTACCACTCGGCTAAATCCCTTGCGGGACTTACACCTGTGGCCTATCAACCTGGTAGTCTACCAGGGGCCTTTAGGGTCCCGATATAATCGGGACTCGGGATACCTAATCTTGGGGTGGGCTTCCCGCTTAGATGCTTTCAGCGGTTATCCCATCCGAGCATAGCTACCCAGCGGTGCCACTGGCGTGACAGCTGGTGCACCAGAGGCTCGTTCACCCCGGTCCTCTCGTACTAGGGGTGACTCCCCTCAGGTATCCTGCGCCCGCCACAGATAGGGACCGAACTGTCTCACGACGTTCTGAACCCAGCTCACGTACCGCTTTAACGGGCGAACAGCCCGACCCTTGGGACCTTCTCCAGCCCCAGGATGCGATGAGCCGACATCGAGGTGCCGAACCTCCCCGTCGATGTGAACTCTTGGGGGAGACTAGCCTGTTATCCCCGGAGTAGCTTTTATCCTTTGAGCGACGGCCCTTCCACTCGGAACCGCCGGATCACTAGGCCCTGCTTTCGCATCT